>CAZLYG010000206.1:0-6521 GCA_964563075.1 uncultured Steroidobacteraceae bacterium
CGGCCATGCAGGGCTACGCCTGGCTGAAAGCGCTGCGGGCGCCCGCTGGGCCTATCTTCGATTTCGAGATCGAGTACATCAACCCGCTGGGAGCCTCGATCTGCAAGTCCAACCCGGAGGGAGCCATCCGCCGTCAGCTCAGCGCCATCATGCCCGGTGCCTGCACGGCGGGACTGCTCGAGCACCTCCGTAAGGTCGTTCTCACGGGTGAGCCCGTGGACACGGAGCTGGCGGACACCACGACCTCGCCTCCCCAGTGGCTGCGCTGCATGATGGTGCGGGTGGAGGACGGAGTTGCCATGTGCTTCTCCGACATCACACAGAACAAGCAGCTCGCCATCGAGCTGCGCGAGCGGGCCATCGACCTGCAGCGCGCCAACGCCGCGAAGAGCCTCTTTCTGGCGACGCTCTCCCATGAGCTGCGCAATCCATTGGCCCCGCTGCGCAACGGACTCGCCCTGCTCAAGGAGCGAATTCCCGCCGCTCTCGGCGACATCCCGCTCATGATGGAGCGGCAGATGCACATCGCCACGCGCCTGATCGACGATCTGCTCGATGCGAGCCGGATCGATCGCGGCAAGCTCGAGCTACGGCGCGAGAACGTGTCGCTGCGCTCGATCATCGACGCCGCAACCGAAACCGCGCGACCGAACATCGACGCGAAGGCACATGAGCTCCTCGTCAGCTGTCCCCCGGGCAACCTGCACGTCGACGCCGATCCGACGCGCCTTGCGCAGGTCATCGCCAACCTGTTGAACAACGCCGCGAAGTTCACCCCTCCGGGAGGGCAGATCCTCGTGTCGGTCCGTTCGCGAGCGGGCTACGCGATCATTCGTGTGCGCGACAGTGGGATCGGCATCGCAGCGGAGCACCTCGAAAAGATTTTCGAGATGTTCGTGCAGCTCGATACCAGCCGGACATTCGCCGCCGCGGGCCTCGGATTAGGCCTGGCCCTGGCACGCGCTCTCATCACCATGCATGGCGGAGAGATCACCGCGCGCAGCGCCGGGCCGGGCAAGGGCAGCGAATTCCGCATCCAGCTGCCGCTGGCGGAAGCCTCCGCGCGGCGGGATTTTCCGGCCACGGCGCTGCGCCCGGATCTTACCAGCCGGGACATACTCGTCGTCGACGACAATGTGGACGCAGCCATCAGCCTCGCCGCTCTGCTGGAGTGTCGCGGCCACCGGGTGCGCGCCTGCTTCGACGGCTCAGAGGCCTTCGAGCAGGCGATGCGCGCGCCTCCGGAGGTGGCCTTTATCGACCTCAATATGCCCAGCCCCGACGGTATCGAGGTGTCCCGCATGATCCGCGCTCAGCCCTGGGGCCGCACTGTCAGGCTCATCGCGCTGACCGGGATGGGACAACCTGACGATGTCGAGCGCACACGCGCCGCCGGGTTCGACCTGCACCTGACCAAGCCGGTCAGTCCCGAGGAGCTGTACCTGGCGATCGGCAGCGTCCGCGAGCCGGAAGAGGCCGCGGCCGTCTCCTCCGGCTGAGGGACGCTAACGATCGGGGCTGTGCGCACTGAAGCCTGAGAGCGCCTCGCCCGCCCACCCCATGATGGCCTTGGAGCGGATTTTCCAGACGCCATCGATCTTGGCAACGACGTCGCGAATGTGCCCGCACCAGTGCAAGTGCGGCGGCGCCGGCGGCCGGTTGATCGTCGCCCACGCATAGGAGCGCACGACCCAATGGTCCGGCCTGCCTTGCGGATCCGGCTCGAACAGGAATTGCGCCATCTGATGCTGATGTCCGGGAAAGTCCGGCCGCTGGTGGAATTTGAGCACCAGCTTGCGGATCTCCGCGGGGCCCCTGCGGAACTCGATGTCTCCGCGGCTCGTTTCCTCCGTGACCTCGGCATCTTCGGCAAATAAGGCGACGTAGCCGTCAGTGTCGCCGGTATCCAGGGCCCAGCTGTAGCGGGCATAGAGCTCGTATATATCGGTGCGGTCCTGGCTGCTCGGTGTCTGCATTTGCTCTCACTCCTGCCTCAGCGCGTCTGCACTATCAGGCGCGGTGCCGTCTCACGAACCGCCAGGGCGACGAGGCTCCCGGCAACCGCGAGCCCCAACATGACCCACAGGGGCGCCGCCAGCCCCACCTCGTCCGCCGCGCGGCCGGCGATGTAAGGAGCCAGGACGCCTCCCAGCAACTCTCCCGTCCCCATGCAGACGCCCAGAGCAGTTGCGATGTTCGCGGGTGCGACGCTCTCCGCAGGCACTGTCGCCATGAACAGGGGCATGACTCCCGTGACGAGCCAGCCGACGACGAATATGGCCGCCATTCCCCAGGCGGATCCGGTGAAGTACAACGCGCCCAGTGGCAGAACTACCGCAATCAAGGGCATCGAGATCATCACCCCGCGACGGCCGATGTGATCAGAGATGGCCGGGATGACAAAGGACGCCACGGTCGCCGAGATGCCGAGCGACCCCATCAGCCAGCCCATCGTCTAGGCGTCATAACCGCGGCCGCGCGTCATTTACAAGGGCATGAAGGTCCAGCAGACGTCGAGTTAGGCAACGACAATGACCGACAGAATCGCGCATATCACGACGTTGCGCTCTGCGACCACCACACGCAACGAGGTCAGCGTGAAAGTCCGGACTCCCACGGGCCCCGCCGTTGGGCTGGGGCGGATCAGCGATGCCAGCAACAGCGCCAGAAGCAGACCGGGCGCACCGGCGATGAAAAACGCATGCCGCCAGCCGAATGTCTGCGCAACCGCGACCAGCACGACCGGCGCCACGAAGGAGCCGAGCAGGCTGGAGCCCAGCCCCTGCGCCACCCCCATCGCCAAGCCGCGGTGCCGCGCATCCACATCGGAGGCTATCAGGGACTGGCTGAGCGGCATGATGCCGCCTTCAGCGGCCCCCATCAGCAGCCGCGTACCCAACAACATCGCGAACGTGGCGGCCAGGCCGGAAGAGAACGAGCACAGGGAAAATGCGAGCGTCGCGATGACCAACAGTCCCTTGCGCGAGCCGGTCCAGTCGGACAGCATCCCGATGCCGAAGGCGGCGATCGACCAGGTCAGCGAGAGCGCGCCGGACAGCAGGCCGACCTGAGTGTTCGTCAGCCGCAGCTCCGGCTGTATGAAGGGCATCAGGAAGCTGGAGGCGTTGCGATCGAACAGCACGAAGCCGAAATTCAGGCTCAGCAGCGCCGTCAGCGCAACTTGATAAGCCACCGCGGTCGCCGCGCCGCGTTCGACCGGCTGCGTGTCTGCGCTCGCGGCGCTCAAATCGACCATCCCCCATCGACGGGATAAGCCTGGCCGGTGATGAAGCTGGCATCGTCCGAGGCGAGAAAAGCCACCAGGCCGGCGATCTCCTCAGCCTGCGCCAGGCGCCGCATCGGCTGCCGCGCCCGGAACTCGGCGAGCGTTTTCTCGTAGTCTCCCGTCGCCTGCATTCGCTGTTGCAGGGATGGCGTGTCCACGGTACCCGGACAGATGGCGTTGCAGCGGATTCCGCGTCCGACGAAGTCGGCTGCGACGGACTTCGTGATACCAATGACGGCTGCCTTCGTCGCCCCATAGCAGAACCTGTTGGGCGCTCCCTTGAGGCTCGAGACGATCGAAGCCATGTTGATGATCGATCCGCGTCCCCGGTCCAGCATGCCCGGCAGGAAAGCGCGGATCATGCGGAAGCAGGCAGTGACGTTGACGGAGAAGCCACGCGACCACTGCTCCTCGCTGCAGTCCAACACCGTGCCCGACGGGACGATTCCGGCACAGTTGAACAGCACGTCGACGGGATAAGCAGCGGCCAGTTTGCTGACGGCTGCCGCGTCAGTAACGTCGAGTGGCTGTGTCTCCACGGCCACTTCGGTGCGCAACGTGTCGAGCCCCGCTGTGTCGATGTCGGTTGCGATGACCCGTGCGCCTTCGGCCGCCATGCGGATCGTGCTCGCCCTGCCGATGCCCGCCGCGGCGGCGCTCACCAGCACGGTCTTACCCTTCAGCCTGTTGTTCAAAGACCCTCCCCCCTGGATATGCGCTCAAGCCCCGGCTCGAGTGCGGAACCGAAGGGTGCGCCACGCTCACGCGCGCGCAGATGATAGTAGGCCTTGAAGGTCTATGCTACGCGGTGCTATGGGCTGGTTGCGTCGCTTCTTTCCCGGCTACTTCGCGCTCGTGATGGCAACCGGCATCATCGCCGTGGCGGCGCACCTTCTGGGCTACATGGCGATCGGTTGGGCGCTGTTCGTGATCGCGCTCGTCTCCTATCTGATCCTGTGGATCACTCTGCTCGCCCGAATTGTCCGCTTCCCCCGCGAGGTCATCGAGGATTTCGCCACCCATGACCGGGGCCCCGCCTTTCTCACGATCGTCGCCGCCACCGGCGTTCTGGGAAGCCAGCTGGATACCTTCGATGTTCTGACACGGCTGTTGCCGGTGCTGTACTGGTTCAGCCTGGCGTTGTGGTGCGTGCTGGTCTACGGCTTCCTGAGCACAGTCACGGTGGGTATCACCAAGCCCGATCTGGAGCACGGGCTGAACGGCGCCTGGTTACTGCTGGTGGTGGCTACCGAATCGGTGTCCGTGCTGGGCTCTCTGCTGGCGCTGCACACCGGAGCGACGGATGCGCTGGTGTTCGTGTCGCTGGCCTTTTATCTGCTCGGCTCGATGCTGTATGTGCTGCTGTCGGCGTTGATTTTTTTTCGCTGGGTGTTCCGCCCCATGTACCCGGCGGAGATGGGAGCTTCCTGGTGGATCAACATGGGCGCGGTGGCGATCGCTACGCTGGCCGGCGCACAGCTCGCGGCGTTGCCCGACGTGGCCCGCCCGCTCGTCCCGCTGCTGAGCTTCGTTTCGCCCTTCACCGTGCTCCTGTGGGCCACCAGCACGTTCTGGATTCCCCTGCTCGCGATCCTGTTCGTGTGGAAGGAGATGCAGCGCGGACCGCACGGCTACGATTCCGGCCTCTGGTCCGCGGTATTTCCCTTGGGGATGTATGCAGTCGCCACGCACGAGTATGCGGCTACCGCGCACCTGCCTTTCCTGGATCCGCTCCCTCAGGGAATGTTCTGGATCGCGCTGCTGGTGTGGGTCTTGACGTTCATCGGGATGTGCGTGCAGTGGCTGCCCCACTCGCACGGCGGCGGGCGCAGCGAGCGCCCGCCGCCGCCAGCAGCTATGTCCGGGCGCCGATCGGCAGAACCGTGCGACCGTAGTCTGCGTTGATGACCTCGGCAGCCGACAGGTACGCAGCCAGCGCGGCACACACCAGTCCGAGATAACCTCCCGTCTTGTGCAGCGCCGCCGAAGCGAAGAAGTCACCGCCGGCCAGCAGGAAGAACGTGATCCACAATGTCAGGAAGACGAGCTGCAGCGCCGTGTTGTGGCGGAACGAGGCAATCCACATGTAGAAGGTGAAAACGCCCCACGCGAGCAGGTACCAGGCGACGAAGCCGGGAGGCGCCCCGCCACCGAATACATGAACGTAAGCGACGAACGACAGCCAGAAGGAGCCGTAGCTGAGAAATGCGACCGTGGCGAAAGTATTGCCGCGCAGATAAGACAGAATGCCGGCGAGCACCTGAGCGCCCCCACCGAAGGCCAGCGCCATCCCCAATACCAGCGGCATGGCCTCCTGCCCGAAGATGCCCGCGTTGATCAGGCTGAGCAGCCAAGTGGTGGCCGCAAAGCCGATCAGTCCCAAAGGCGCAGGGTTTGCTTTGGTTTCCATCGTGCCCCCAAGTTGTTTTGTCTGCCCGGGCGCAGAATCGCACACTCGGCGTGTCGCCGTCACCGCAGCCCGCCTGGGAGCGGGCACGTACCTTCTCTATTGGTCGTGGCTACCCTCGGCCGCGTGCCCTGCCGCGGGGGCGAGGGATCCATCCGACCAGTGACTGACGGGAACCAGAAAGATGACCTGCTGTTCGGGGATCTTGCGGTGCTCGCTGTCTACCACGACCGGCGAGCCCGGAAGGTTTGCGCCCCAGCTCGCCGTGTCTGTCCCCGGCATGTAGAACATGAGGTGCGAATGCCAGTGACCGGCATCGTCACTGAGGTACCCATCCTTCGACATCATGAATGACATTGCGCCAGGCTCCAACGCTGGCAGTTCCCGCCGTGCAACCGCAGCTCGGATCTCGTCGAACATTCGAGCCTTGGGCACACCGGACTGCGCGAGTTTCGTGCGATAGCGGGTGATCGGCAGAATGGAGCGTGTCGCAGCCGGGTTGTAGCAAACCGGCCCCCGCAATTTTGGATTCCAGAACTCCGGACTGTCGAACGGCGACATCCACGCTCTCTCGATGAGGCACGTGAATCCGTTCGTGCCAGTAGCCGCGGTCTCGTACCCCTTGGCCGTCAAGACAAGGACGGTAGCGCTTGCGGAAATTGCCGGTGGCGCCGCACTGCGCGCAAGCGCAATCTCCGCCGCACGGTCCGGCATCAGGTACTGCGCGAGGGGTGCCATTTGCGGATACGCCGTGCCGGAAGCCGGCGACGTCGCGGATGCGACCCGGGCGGCTGCGAGCACCACGAGGCCTAAAATCGCCACTCGCCC
>CAZLYG010000206.1:6531-8790 GCA_964563075.1 uncultured Steroidobacteraceae bacterium
TTCCCTGTCCAAGTAGGCTCATACGCATGCTGCTCCCCCGGGGCTTCCTGGGACGTAGGCGTTGGAATATCTATCTTACTCTCTGCCTGGGGATCACGAGAGACCTGAGAGAAATCCCTGGCTAAACCCCCTCACTGGCGGCGAGAACGCGAATCAGCTTCAGATGTGACTGGACCGTCGGGAGGATCTCTGCGGCGAACGCCTTCGCTGGCGCATCCTTTCCCGAAGTCGCTTCCGTGGCGACCAGCTCCAGGAGCTGTTCGTGAGCATCGATCTGGCTGCGAATGTAGAACTGATCGAAGATCCGGGCGCTGAGGGATGCCAGTCTAGCCTGCACAGCCCGGCCGGCGGCGCTCGCCGAGCTCGGCAACGGGGTCCTTTTCGAGGCTGCAAGCGCCTTTACACGCTCGTTCGCAGAGGTGTGATCTTTGATCATCATTGCCGCGAAGTCTTTTACCATGGCGTTGGAGGACTTCTGCAAGACGAGATTGGCCGCGTCGATTTCCGCGAGGCCACTTCGCATGAATGCCCCATAGAATGCTTGATCGGGGTGAGACGCCCCGGCGGGCGGGACCGCCAGAAACAGAACAAGTAGCCAAGATCTGCTGTGTGCCGGCATGTGACTCTAGTCGCTCATGAACGCCGGTGGCGGTACGAACGCGCGGTATTGCTCCTCGAGCAAACGCGCGAAATGCAGACACGTGTAGTCCTCGGAATGCGGGCCTATGATCTGCACACCAACGGGTAAGCCGGAGGCAGTCATGCCCGCCGGCGCGACAGTGGCCGGCAGATGAGCGACGCCGGCATACCCAGCCCACAGCAGCTGATTCTCGAACCGCACCTCCTTGCCGTTCACGAGCAGCGTTCGCTCCTGCGGGTGCACGGACGAATGCGGGAACGCTGCCGTCGACAGCGGCGGGCACAGCAGTATGTCGAATCGCTCGAAGAACTCCTGCCACCGCCACCGAATGTGCTGCCGCTCCTCATCCAGACGACACCAATCGCGATGCGACAGTGTCAGGCCGTAAGCGTTGGCCTCACCGACATCGCGGGTATCGGGACCACGCGCCTTGCGGGACTGCTCCAGAAACTCCTGGTCGGAAGAGGCCGCCGAAGTTGCCGCTCGCAGCAGCATCATGAACAGCAGGTAGAGCTCCTCACTGCCGAATGCGGGCCGTGCCTGGCGATTCACGCTGACACCTTCCCCTTCCAGAAAAGAGCCGAGATCCTCCAGGCATCTCTGAACGGAGCTGTCGACGGCGGCGAAGGTGTCGTCCAGCACCAGTGCGACACGAAAGTCGCGCAACGCGGTCCGCCGGGTCTGTGGCACCGCCGTGGCCGCAAGTCCTGGGAATCGCTCGTCGGGGCCCGCCATTATGCCCAGCGCCACCTGCAGATCCCGCGCGCTGCGCGCGAGAGGGCCAACGACCGAAATGTCCACGGAACTCAGCTGTTGAGTCAGCATGTGACCGCGTTGCGGGCATAGGCCGTACGTCGGCTTGTGCCCGTAGACACCGCAGAAATGGGCGGGGTTGCGAATTGAGGAAGCAATGTCGCTGCCCAGCTCGAGCGCTGTAAGTCCGGCGGCCAGGGCGGCCGCCGAGCCCCCTGAGGACCCTCCGGGCGTACGTGTCAGGTCCCACGGGTTCGCAGTTCGACCATAGATTTCATTCGCGCTCTGTCCGTCCATCAGGCCCGGCGGGACATTTGTCTTGCCGAATATGATCGCTCCCGCACGCAGCAGCCGCTCGACGACGACGGCGTTGCCAGTAGCAAGGTTGTCGCGAAATTCCGGAAACCCGAACGTCGTCGGTGTCCCGGCCAGATGAAACGACTCCTTGATGGTCATCGGCACGCCGTGCAAGGGTCCCCACGTGTCTCCTCGGGACAGCGCCTCGTCGGCTTCGGCAGCTCTGCGCCTTGCACGCTCCAGGTCGCGCACCACAATGGCGTTCACGGCGGCGCCATATTTGTCGCCGCGCGCGATGAAGTACTCGAGCAGCTCGCGACAGCCGATCTCCCGTGAGCGGACCTTGGCGGCCAGCGCCGTTGCGGATTGAAATGCCAGGACCGACATCGCGCCCTCCCTTGAGCCCCTGCGATCAGCGCTCGGGACAGGTTCAGCGCCACGAGAATATCATTCGCGTCCTTGAGCCGCGCGACGCGGAGCCCGGGTGCGCGGAGGCGCGACAGCGCCGGGTGCGCGGGGCGCGGAATCGGCGGCGCGCGGTGCTCGGACGCGGCGGCGTGCGGGGCCGC
>CAZLYG010000207.1:0-7557 GCA_964563075.1 uncultured Steroidobacteraceae bacterium
GGGACTGCTCACCGAGAGAATCGCGGCGTGCTGCGCCCGAGTCGTCGCCACTGACATATCAGATGCCATTTTGCGTCTGATACCGCAGCGCGAAAACGTTACCACGCGCGCACAAGACTCGGATGCTCTGGAATTTCCGGACGCCTCCTTCGACAAGGTGGTCTGCTACTCCGTAGTGCAGTATTTCCCCGACCTCGGCTACTTCGAGCGAGTGTTCAAAGAACAAATGCGCGTACTGAGCCCCGGTGGGGTGCTGTTCCTCGGGGATCTCTTCAACGGGTACTTGGAGCGGGCGTTTCGCGAAATGGATCGGCGCACCCAACCTTATAGGGTCAGGGTGAAGCGAATGCTCAAGCGGCAGATCTACGGCAGGAGGGACTACCTGTTCCTGCGCCCGGATTACCTCGCGGATCTTGCGCGCAAAAGCGGTTGCGAAGGGGCCCGTTGCTTCTTGCAGACCTCGGCGCGCAAGCCCGAAATCCATCGCCAGTATCGCTTCGACGCGGTCATCATGAAACCCCGGCAATGATCCGTGTCGCGCGCGATTGCCGGGCCGCCAGCCGGCGGGCTCGGTGGCTAACTGACATGCATGGCGCGCACAATCGGCAGCATCACAGGCAACGGATCATCAACCTCGTCAGCGCCCAGGCCTGCGGTCTGGTCGGTCAGCACGCGGGGTAGGCGCTCCGCCAGTATCCGCACGTTCGGCAGGTAGGTGGCCAGATCGGCGCACAGCACCTCGGCCGCGGCCTTTGACATCGCGTATTCCGTCATCTCCGCCGGACGCACGGTCACGAACTGACTCGAAGGATAGAAGGCGGTTATGCCCGTGGGCTGCAGATTGCGTGCGGCCTCGATGAGATTGCGAAACCCGTCGATGTAGAACGCATTGAATTGCGCGAACCGTGTGCTACTGAAGGTCCCCGACCTGCGGCCTGCGATGAGCGGGGTGGCGAAGTAATAGAGGTGTGTGGGCGGCGTCAGCGCTTCGAGCTGCCGCTGTGCGTCGTCGCGTACATCGTAGCGCACAGCGCACGCTTCTCCTCCCCAGCTTCTTATCTCGCTGACGACCCTGTCCGCTTCTTGCGTGCCGTTCGCGTAGGTGATGGTGACGTGGCTGCCGCCGACGGCGAGCAGTTTCGCCGTGAGCTCGCCGAGCCCCCGCGATCCGCCCACGATGAGCGACCTGGAAGACGCAAATTCGTTCGCAGTGATCAAAGCGGCAAGGGTCGCTATCCCCGCCTGGGACACCGGCGCGGCGCGCACGGCGACCTGAACGACGCCGGCTAGCCCGCCACCGCGAATATCGATTTGTGCGCGACGAAAACGCGGATCGACGCAGCTCACCTGGAAGGTGAGGGCGCACTTCTCGCTGAACCCGTCTGTAGCGCGCACATCGAGCCCCAGGAAGATGGAATGCAGTCCGGGCACCACCATGCCGACGAGATAGCTTGCGCAGGCAAGCGTCGCGATTCTGCGGGCATCAATGGCCCGGGACAAGGCCGGAAACTCGGCGGCGAGCCGCGCCGCCGTGTCGGCGATGGCAATCGCGCCTTGCTGGGAAGCCATCTCGTCGAATTGAAGCTCCCGCGGCACCGCAAGGCGAGGCTGGGGGGATGAGCTCTGGGGTGATACGCCCGACTGCGGCGGGCCTAAGGTTGCGGTGACGCTGACGACATCGACTCCATCCACCACCACGCGCGCTTGCAACAGGTCCGCTGTCAGCCGAGCGACTCTGGCCTCGGCGGGTTCACCCAGGTAGAGCATCCGTCGAAAACGGACTTTGAGCGACCCGATCGAATCCAGCTGCGGATGTGCCGCGCCAACGGCATCCAGCAGCCACAGCAGCGTGTGAATGCCATGCACCACCGGTGCGCCGGCCGGGGTGCGCCGCGAGTACACCGGATCGCAGTGCATGGGATTGAAGTCGCCGCTCAGCGCGGCGAACCGCTGCTGGTCGGCCATCGCGAAGACTCTGCTCGCCACGATCATGTGTGCAGCATAAACGCTCCAAGCCACTGCAGCGAGGGGCCCCGAACCGTCGCTGGCCGGCTCGATTGCTTGCCCGGGTGCGTAGCGTCCGGTAACCTTCGCCTGCCTCGATAGGGGTGTTGCGCGGGCGTATGGAGTGGCTTCGTTTGCCGAGCTGAAGAAGAACCTCAAGCGAGATTATTCTCAGTTCCAACCCCTACGCATGGCGGTGCTTGCCGACTCGGCTACGCAGCAGCTCGTGCAAGCGCTGCGGGGCGCCGCGTACGAGCAACAGATCGATCTGGTGATCTTCGAAGCCGACTACGACCAGATCGATCGGCAGATCCTCGATGCCGGTTCCGAGCTGTATCGATCGGCCCCCGACTTCGTCCTGATATTCAAATCCGTCGAGAAGCTTTTGGCGCGTTTCCAGAAGCAATCCGCCGCGCAGCGGCCCAACTTCGCCGCGAGCGAGTTGGCAAGCACCGCTCGGCAGCTCGAGACCCTCAACGAGCGTTGCGCGGCGCGTGTCATCCTCATGAACTACGCCGAAGTGGACGATGGCGTGTTCGGAAATTTCGCGGGCAAGGTGCGCTCTTCCTGGATATCGCAGCTACGCCGCCTGAACGTCGGGATCATGGATCTGGCCGAGAGCAGCCCGCGGCTCTTGCTGTGCGATCTGGCTCTGCTGCAAGCGCAGCGCGGCCAAGATTGGATGTCGAACCGGCGCATCGCGCTGACCACGCAGCTGCTGTTCAGCCTGGATGCTCTGCCGCTCATCGCCCAGCGCGTGATCGACGTGGTGCTGGCCGCCAGCGGCCGCTTCAGGAAGTGCCTCGTCATGGACCTCGACAACACCTTGTGGGGAGGTGTGATCGGCGATGATGGCGTTGAAAATATAGAGCTTGGCGAGCTCGGTATCGGCGCCGCCTACGTGCAGCTGCAGAGCTGGGCGAAGGAGCTGAAAGGGCGTGGGATTATTCTCGCTGTGTGCAGCAAGAACGACCCGAAGATCGCGGCGCAGCCGTTCGAATCGCATCCCGACATGGTGCTGCGCATGCAAGACATCGCCCTGTTCGTCGCGACCTGGGACAACAAGGTCGATTCGATTCGCCACATTCAGTCGGTACTGGAAATCGGTTTCGACTCCATGGTCTTTGTCGATGACAATCCGGCGGAACGCGCGATCGTGCGGCGCAACATACCGCAGATATGCGTCCCCGAGCTGCCCGAGGATCCGGCCGAGTACCTCGATTTCCTGGTGCGTGCCAATCTGTTCGAAACCGCGCTGCTGTCGGCCGAGGATGCGGAGCGCACCAGGCAATATCAGGCGGAAGGCCGGCGCAGGGAGCTCAAGGCGAACTTTGCGACCGAGGAGGAATTTCTCCGCAGTCTCGACATGCTGGCGACGGTCAGTCGATTCACGGCCTTCAACACGCCACGGGTGGCGCAGCTCACCCAGCGTTCGAACCAATTCAACCTGCGGACCGTGCGCTACGATGAGACGCAAATCCGCGAGATCGAGCTCTCGGCGGACCACCTGCCTTTTGCATTCACGCTCAAGGACTCCCTGGGCGATCATGGGCTCATCAGCGTGGTGATCCTCGAACGCCGGGGCGACGATTATTTCGTCGACACATGGCTGATGAGCTGTCGGGTGCTGCGACGGGGAATGGAAGCATTCGTGCTCAATACCATCGCGCAGCGCGCGCGCAGCGCGGGCGCGATTCGCCTGATAGGCGAGTTCCGTCCGACCGCGAAGAACGGCCTGGTCCGCGAGCATTACGCTTCGCTGGGCTTCCAGCGGCGCAACGATCTGTGGTACCTGGATTTGCCGAGCTATGCGCCGCGACCCACATTCATACGACAGCAGGAGGGCGACTGATGGAGGATGACATCCTTCGGCAAGCGACGCAGGTGGTGCGCGAGGTGCTGGAAGACCACACGATCGAATTGCAGCCGAATACGGTCGCCAGTCAGGTGGCCGGCTGGGACTCGCTCACGCACGTCGAGATCATCGTCGGCATGGAGAAGCATTTCAAGATCAGGTTCACCTCGAAGGAAATCCAGTCCTTCAAGAACGTGGGAGCCATGTGTGCGGCGATAGCCGCAAAGCGCGCGCCATAGGGATCCGGCGGCACCGTGTCATTCGGCTCGTGGCATTTTCTCGTTTTCTTTCCGCTCGTCGCCGCGCTCTACTATGTAGTGCCGGGACGCTGGCAATGGGCCTATCTGCTCCTGGCCAGTTGCGTTTTCTATCTGGCATTCGTACCCGGATACATCGTTCTGATCGGCGCGATGATTGCGGTCGATTTCCTCGTGGCAGTCGGCATGAGCAAGCCGGGCGTCTCCGACCGCCGGCGGGGGCTGCTTCTGGCGATCAGTTTCACGGTGAATCTCGGCACGCTGGCATTCTTCAAATACACGAATTTCCTGATAGCCAACGTGAACTCCCTCATGGGGACCGCGGCGGGCCCGGCGCTGCCGTATCTGCGGGTGATCGTGCCCTTGGGACTGTCGTTCCACGTTTTCCAGGCGCTCAGCTACGTGCTCGAAGTGCATCGCGGCAATCAGCCGGCCGAGCGACACTTCGGGCACTACGCCCTCTACATGATGTTCTTTCCGCTCAAGAGCCTCGGGCCCATCGAGCGGCCTCAGCACCTGTTGCCGCAATGCGCCGCCTCCCATGCTTTTGCCTATGACACGGTGGTCGACGGCCTCCGGCAGATGGCGTGGGGCTATTTCAAGAAGACCGTGGTCGCAGACCGCCTGGCCGTGGGGGCGGATACGGTGTATGCGGATCCCACCCAGTTCCAGGGTATCCAACTGCTGCTGGCCACGCTCTTTTATACGTTGCAGATCTATGCGGACTTTTCGGGCTACGCGGACATTGCGGTGGGCGCGGGCAAGGTGCTCGGCTTCCAGCTGGTGAACAACTTCCGGCGCCCTTACTTTTCTTCGAGCCTGCCGGAGTTCTGGCGCCGCTGGCACATCTCCCTGTACAGCTGGTTCAACGACTACCTGTTCACACCGCTTGCCGTGAACCTGCGCGACTGGGGCAAGGCGGGGGTGGTGTGTGCAATTCTGCTGACATTCACCTTGAGCGGCCTGTGGCATGGCGCAGCATGGACGTTCGTAGTATGGGGGTGCCTGCACGGCCTCGGCCTTGCGACGGTGACACTGCTGCGCAAACGCAAATCCAAGCGAGCACCGGCGAGTGCAGGCATGCAGTTCGCGGGAACGCTGGCCACGTTCGGCTTCGTCACATTCACGTTCATCTTTTTTCGCTCCCGTGACCTCTCCCAGGCGGGCTATGTCGTCACGCACCTGGGTTCGGGACTCGCGCAGTTTGCGCGCCATGCAGCCGACCCGACGGAGCTTGCGCGGATCGCGGGGTCGCTCGGCTACTACCGGGAGCAGTTCTTCGTCGTGCTGCTGGCGGCAGCCGCCATGCTCGCGATCGAGTGGCTGCATGCGCGTTTCGACCTGCGGCGCGCGCTGAGCGCGGCACCCATGCCGCTTCGATGGGCGAGCTACTACGCCCTCGTGATCGCAATCGTGCTCTACGGGGCCTGGAACGCCACCCAGCCTTTCATCTATGTGCAGTTCTAGGCCGTGAGGAGATTCCTGCTCAAAGCCGGCGTGTTCAGCGTGCCGTTCCTGCTGTATCTGGCGGCCATCTATGCGATAGACCCCTTCGAGCGGTTCCAACACTTTGAGTTCGAGCCGGCCGCGGTCAAGCGGCAGGTCGCCACGGTCGTCAACGAAGTGCTCTGGAAAGTAATCGAAGCGCGACGCGCAGCGACACCCAACGTCACCCTCGGTTCATCGAAGATGGGTCACCTCACACCTGCGATGCTCAAAGAGGTCACCGGCAAGGAGTTCGAGGACCTGTCCCTCGGCGGCGGATCCGCCAACGAGATGGCGAATCTGTTCTGGCTGGTCGCGAAGAGCCGCCCGTTGCACGGGGTGCTGCTCGGCCTGAACGTCCAGGATTTCAATTATTTCAACGATCGCGACCGGGTCATCGCCGCGGAGGCGACCGCCGCGAATCCGCTTCTCTATCTTTTCAACCGCGACGTACTGTCGGCGGCCTGGGCGCTGGTCATGATCAGATATCGCCACGCGCCGCCGCCTTCGAACGGCCCGAACATGAGTCGCGAAGAATTCTGGCGTTCACAGATGACGGCAGGCGTGGAACGAAATTTCGCGAACTTTCGTTTCGATACGGCGGCGTTGGGCCGGTTCGCGGCGATTGCGAAGTACTGCAAAGCGAACGGCATCGAGCTGGTATTGATCGTCTTGCCAAGCCATGCAGGAATCCATGCGCGGCTGAGCGAATTTGGCGCTGAGCAATCGTGGCACCAGCTCCCGGGCATGCTCTCGGCTATCGCCGAGACCTACGACTTCGATGCCGACGGGCCACTGACGCGGGATGCCGCGAACTTCAACGATCCGTTCCATTTCAATGACGAAGTTGCGCGGCAAATAGCCGAACACGTCTGGCAAGCACATCTACAGTATCGCGGCGGGTGAGCTGCGCCCTCGCGCCGCGCTCCAGGCACGCTCAGGCCGTACTATCAGGAGCTGGCGCGCAAGCCGCAGACCCCTCGGCAGCACCGCTTTGATGTAATGACCCACAAAAGACGCGTAAGGTTAGGGGGTCTCTGTGCCAGGCTTACGGTGGCGGTTATGCAGGCCTTGGCTCGCGGTTTCCTGTCTGTTTTTGCGATCTCGGTTCTGGTTTCGTGCGGCGGCGGCGTAAGCGGCGCTCCTCCGGCCCCCAGTGGCCTCGATTATTCATCGGGCTCGGCTTTCGTATTAGGCCAGGCGATCTCAGCGCTGAGGCCTTCCGTCAGCGGCACCGTCTCCAGCTACGCCGTCAGTCCCACCCTGCCTGCCGGCTTGTCCCTCAATGGGACCACTGGTGTCATCTCGGGAACTCCAACCGCGATTGCTCACGCGTCGAGCTATACGATTACGGCGAGCAATTCGAGTGGCAGCACCACGGCGACGATCTACATCACCGTCAATGACGTAGCCCCCTCGGTCACCTATGGCAGAACTACCTTCACGCTGCCGACCGACATGCAGGTGCACCTCGTGCCTACCAGCAGCGGCGGCGCGATCGTTTCCTGGTCGGTCAGCCCGGCGCTCCCGTCAGGTCTGACGTTCAGCACGTCGGACGGCAGCATCAGCGGCACACCGACCGCGGTCACCGCTGCGGCCACATACACCGTCACTGCGCAGAATTCCGGCGGGTCGGTCGCCGTGAATCTGAGCGTAGCCGTCGAATCCGATGTGCTGCTCGAGCTTGGACATGCCGTCCAGATCGAGGAGATCCGGATGACCCCGCTCGCGCACCGAGCGAGGACATCGATAACTCCGTCAGCAACGCGCGCCGACCCAACTGGGCACTGTGGGACTATGCGAGCGCTGTGATGCTTGCGAAGGGCGACGCCGAATGCCCGCTCAATGGCTGCGCGTATCCGCACGCCGCTCTGGCAGGCCCCACGTTCGTTGTCGAGACAGCGGCGGGACTTGAGGTTCATGCGTCGTCCGACGGGAACGAGCTCACTACAATCA
>CAZLYG010000207.1:7567-8786 GCA_964563075.1 uncultured Steroidobacteraceae bacterium
AGCTGGCCTCGGATGGCAGTTATATTTGCGCCGGAGCACGGCTGGATTGACCGTATGGTCGCCCAGCGGAAGTGTCATCACATCGCGCCCGGGCGACTACTCCAAGGCCAATGTGTTTGCCGCGCCCGGTCAGGTGCGCGTGGCTCTCGGCCCCGCAGGCACCAATGTCGTGGAGGTTATAAAGGTACCGGAGGGAACCTCCTCCGTGAGCTCATCGTTCACGGGCGTGTTCTACTCATGGTTTGTGGATGGAGACCGGTTTCTGACGGCGGCAGGAACGACGGTGTATGTCTACGACAAGAGTGTCGGGACACCCCTGGACACCGCCGTGCTGGCCTCAGTCCCGAGCCTGTCCGCCATCGGCGGGAGCCCGGTCGGCCAAGGGAACTGGTTCTGGATCTTCGACGGGCATCTCAACATCTACCAGGTGGGAAACAGTGCATCGCCCGCGGCCACCTTTCAGTTTCCCAACTTTACGCAGAACCTGCCTATCCTGGTTCGTCCGGCTCGACCATCGGGGTGGTCGGTGAATCGACCGGTGTGACCCCCGTGATCGACCTGTCGGGATCCGTGCCGACCATGGTCGATCACGCGACGATACTCGGCGCTACAACGGCCTATGGCGCGGTTTCGAGCACCCAGTGGCTGGCCGGGAATGCCGCTGGTGTCGTTCTCGATGGAGCCAGCCTGGCGGGGACTGCCCGCTATTTCTCGATAGGACGTTCTGAGCATCGCAGGCAGCGCCGCCGGAGGGCGAGTGGCCATCGGAACATCGATCGGGACCGTGCCTTTCTTCGATGCCGCAACCACTACCCTGCAAGGCACCATCAATTTCAACGGCGCGAAGCTCGCGATGTCATCCGACGGGAGCGTGCTCGCCGCCCAGACCGTCACCCCTGCCGACCTGACGATCAATATTGTCTACGATTCATCGGGAAACGTTTTGAGCCACACGCCCTTTCTCAATGTGGGCACGGTCCAGATCGTCGGGCCCGATTCGTTCTACGATCCGAGCCAGAACACGATCTTCTCCGAGACGAGCTGGACGGCCACGTGGACCGGGCCCACGCCACCGTCGGGGATAGGCGCGGTCGCGGGGTCGCGCGTCGTGTTCCTGTCTGGAAACCAGGTGCTGTCACAGCCCTACCCCTGAGTCGCCCGAGGTTTCGCACCCGTCAGGTCTGTCGCGCGGCTGGGAGATCCGCTCCTCCCGGTCGCC
>CAZLYG010000208.1:0-8744 GCA_964563075.1 uncultured Steroidobacteraceae bacterium
GTGCTGACGACGTCGAATCTTGGTCATGTCGCCGAGGAGTCTCTGTGGGCGTTGTCCACCATGCTGTTCGTGGCGAGCATGATCGCAGTGGTGCCGCGGTGCTCGGCCTCACGGCGGCCGATTTTTCTGGTCTGGTGCGTTGCCGGCGCCGGCTATGTCCTCTATCTGCTGCTCGTCGACGTGCCGATGTACTGGCATCGATGGATTGCGGATGAGGCGCATGGCCGCACGTACCTGACCTTCGCGCAAGGGGTCCTCGATGTCTCCGAGAGGCGAGTCGTGGACTTCCGCTGGCAGGACTGGAAGTCCGAAATCGCGTGGATGACGCTCTACTTCAGTGTCGCCGTGTGGATCAGTATCTCGTTGATTCACTCTGCGCTGCGCGGTGCGCAACATCACGGGGATCTACTCAAACGCCAATCCATCCGGCGGCCCGCCAACTTCAGCGCTTGACGACGTCGGGCGCGGTGACGCCCGCCAGTGGCCGCGCATCCAGGCTGGGTTGCTGCACGTTGTCTATGACGAGGACGTCCACTGGCATCGTGAGGGGCTCCAGCGTCAATCCCAGCTGGTCGCGCAGCGCGGCGGGCAAAGTTGCCGGCGTCAGCCGTCCCGTGACGTGGAAATCATACTCCCCCACGAGCCCGGTCTGATCGACGACCGGAGCCCCGAGCATCCACGAGAATAGTCCTGTCAGGGCCTTGACGGGCGCCGCAGAGCCGACCAGATCGGAGCCCATGAGCACCCTCGGACCCGGCTCCCCCTGCGGTGCGAGCGTGAGTTTGGATCCGCCCGCATCGACACGCATCACGTACGCAGGGATCGTCTGCGTCTGCGGGTGCGCGACGAGTCCGAATCTCGAGGCGAGCAGCGCCTTGATTGCCTGGCGGGGCGGTTCGAAGTTGCTTGGACCGGCGGAGGCGGAGGAGGTATTGCCCATGCGCGCAGTGATGTCGTAGAGACCCTGCGTATCGATCCATGTGGGTCCGCCGACGACTCGCGACGGATCGACACCGTAGGCCATGCCGATGATATCGCGCAGCGGCACGCGCGTAGTGCTGAACGTGCCTGTAGGCGAGACTTTGAAGAATACCCTCATGCCAGGGTCTGCCTTGACGATGCGCACAGCCTCAAATGTGGCCGGTCCGCTGCTGGCATCGTCCTGAGCAGCCACCCGCGGCGGGCCTAACAGCCCGACGGCCAGGGGTAGCACGACTGCCGGTGCTGCGGCCAGTGCCAACAGTGCCCGCTTGACGGGCGTCAGAGGTTTCGCAACAGAGTGACTCATGATGACCTCGATGCGTTTCTTGAGGTCGGCGCCCGATACGCCGGCAACACAGGGGAGCTTGGACTCGAGATACAACTGGCACACCTTGAGGATGCCCTCGGCGTAAGCGATGGACTCGTTGCCGAGCTCGAGAACGTTCTCGTCGCAGGCGCGTTCGCGCTCTTCCACGAGACGCGCACCGATCCACCAGGTGAGGGGGTGAAACCAGAAGATGGACTGCATCAGCATGTGCACGGCCGCTGTGAGATTGTCACGGCGGCGGATGTGGCACAGCTCGTGAGCGAGCACGGCTTGCAGTTGTCTCGGGGTCAGTCTGCGCGTGATGCCCTCAGGCAGCAGCAGAACGGGGCGGAAAATACCTACTACGCCGGGCTCGCACGCCTGCGACATCGATCTGACAGGAACAGGCGCTGCGATGTCCATCGGCGCGGCGCGCGATGCGGCTGCGTTGATTCTCGCCCACTGCCAGATCCAGCGTGTGAGCAGGGCTGCGCAGCCAGTTGCCCACAGCGCCAGCAGCAGTCCGCTCCCGATCCCGCTCTGGGTGGGCGCCTGCCAGCCGATTTGCGGCATTGCCAGCGGTTGACCCACTGCACGCAGTGTGTTGATGAGCGATTCGGACATCACGGGCGCGGCAGTGGCGTGCCGCCACTGCAGGTGTGCGCCCAACCAGCTCAGCGCGGCGAACGGCAACAGGAATTTTATCGAGGCGGCGAACCAGACTCCGTAGCGAATGCGTGCTGCGTGATTGCGCAGCGCCCTTGTCGCCAGGGCGGCTGCGACCGCGAACCAGGTCGACTGCCAGAGATGCTCGATCAACGCCTGACTCATTCGGGCTTCTCCCGGCTCGCCAGCTCGCGCAGCCTTTTCTCGGCGTCCTTGATGTCCTCCAGGGTGAGCTTGCCCGTTTCGATCAGATGCGACACGACCGGTTGCGAGCGACCGCCAAACAGGCCGAGCAGGTCATCGATCAGCCTGCCCTGGGTGGCATCGCGCGCGATGGCCGCCTCGAAGATGTGCGCGTTGCCGATCTTGCGCACGCGGCGCACGGCCTGCTTGGCCTCCAAGCGGTAGACCATCGTCTGCACCGTCGTGTAGGCGGGGCGGCGCTTCTCGGGGAATTTCTCCTGGATCTCGCGCACGGAGCTGGCGCCATGAGTCCACAACGCCTCCATGATCTTCAGCTCCAGTTTGCTCAGGGTAGGGTGTGCCATGGCATCTCTCTACTACAGATGTCATAGATTCTACTACCCAATTAGGCGGACTGCAAGCCGCGGCGCGAGCCCTCAGAGATTCTGTGCTTTGAGCTCCCGCTCGAGGTACTCCGCTTGCCGCAGGGCGAGGGCAACGATCGTGAGCGTCGGATTGGCGGAGCCGGGGGTGCTCATCGCGCTGCCGTCCGATACGAACAGGTTGGGAATGTCGTGCGCCTGCCCATGCGCATTCACGACGCCGTCCCGCGGGTCCTTGCTCATGCGTGCTGAGCACATGTTGTGCGTCGCAGGAGTCTGGCGAGAGTTCACGACGCGTATCGCTCCGACCGATTCATACATCGCCTTTGCCTGGCGCTGAGCGTGTGCACGCATGGCCGCGTTGTTGTCGTGGTCGTCCATGTGGATGTTGGCGACGGGTAGCCCGAATCGATCCTTCACCTTGGGGTTCAGCGTGATGCGATTGGTGGCGCGCGGCATGTCCTCTCCGTTGATGAACATCCCGGCCATGCTGGAGTAATGATCCATGATGAATCCGAGCTCGCGCCCCCACATCGTGTTGGGGAAGCCGGAGATCGGCAGGCTGGGCAGATCGAGCGCGGCCAGCTCGAGATGATAGCCCCCCGCAAAGCCCCTCTTGGGATCGTGCCTGGTCTCATCCTCGACGATGCCAGCCAGCGTGGTACCGCGCCAGAAGTGAATCGGCTTCTCGAAAACGCCCCAGACGAAGCCGCCCGTGTGCAGGCAATAGTTGCGACCGACCTGGTCGCTGGAGTTGGCCAGACCGCGCGGGAACTTCGAGGATTCCGACAACAGCAGCAGCCGCGCCGTCTCCACGCTGTTGCATGCGACGCAGACGATGCGAGCCTTTTGGCGCTGCTCGCGGCCCTCAGGGTCGACATACACGACCGCGTTGACGCGACCGTTTGTTCCGTGCTCGATGCGTACCACCCGGCTCTGGATGCGCAGGTCGAGATTTCCGGTAGCTTCAGCGCGCGGGATCTCCGTATAGAGCGTGCTCCATTTCGCGCCTGTCTTGCAGCCCTGGACGCAGAACCCCTGTTGAATGCAGACACCTCGGTCATCGGCGGGCCGTGAATTGATGGCCATGTAGCCCGTGTGGACGTGCTTGTAGCCGACGCGCCTGGCGCCGTTGTACATGACCTTGAAATGACTGGAGGCGGGTAGTCCGGGCACCCCGTTGCGGCGCGTGACGACCAGGCGCCGCTCGGCCCTCTCGTAGTAGCGCTCGAGCTCCGCGTAGTCGATGGGCCAGTCGATGAGGGAGGCGCCGGCGACTTCTCCATACGTCGTGCGGGACCGAACCTCCCACGGACTAATGCGGGGTGTCGCGCCGGTCCAGTGCACGGTCGTTCCGCCAACGGTCTGGCACGTCCACGAGGGCAAGGTTGGGTAGTCCTGAGCCACGGTCCACGATCCTGACTGTGTGCGCGGCTCCAGCCAGGTGAGCTGGGCGAATGCCTCCGGCGGGTTCTGGGAGAAAGTGGCCAGCGACTGCCGCGCTCCCGCCTCGATGAGAACGACCTTGATCCCTCGTCGGGTCAGCTCGTGCGCCAGGGTACCGCCGCCGGCTCCCGAGCCGATGATGACGATGGCACTGCTGTCGTCGTGTTCGATCTTCGCCATGGAACCCCCGCGATCGGCCCGTCTACTGCGCGGGCTTGCGCCCGCTCTGCTCTTGCCCCCATGGTAACGCTACGAAGATACTGGGTCTGCACTGCATCGCGCCGAGGTCATCATGAGCAGCAGAGATTTTGCGGCCGGCGCCCTGTGTCTGGCGCTGCTGGCCGCAATGACGATTGCGCCCGCAGACGCACAGACCACGGCGGCAAACACAACGCGGACCGGCTCGACGGCGCCGACAGGCTCGACAGCGCAGACGCCGCCCGCGGCGCCAGCGAGCCGGCCGGCGCGCCCGGTGGCCACGGACCTCATCGGCCGTCCGGTGGATCTCGATCTCTCCAGAGGCGTTCAGGTGCCCCCACGAGATGCCTCGAGGCTGCCCACCACGTTCGCAGGGGCAGCGAAGACGCAGCCTGTCAATCCCAACTGGGACAAAACTCCCTATCGCCCGAAGAGTCGGCGCGATCTCACGGGTATCTGGATCAACCAGGGGGGTATCGGGTGGAAGCCCGGCGTACCGCCCGGGCGTCTGCAGGATCCGCCTCTCTCTGCCCGATACGAGAAGATCTTCCAGCAGCACCTGGCGGACGCGGCGGCAGGCAAGCCGACGGGCGATCCCACTGCAAACTGCCTGCCGCCGGGCATGCCACGCGTGATGACAATGACCTATCCCATGGAGATCACCATGGGCCCCGACCGCGTGATGATCTACGCCGAGTGGGATAGTCAGGTACGGCGCATTTACACGGATGGGCGGCCGCTGGACACCGATCCGGACCCAACCTACAACGGCCAATCCGTGGGCCACTGGGAGGGGAATGTACTGTTGTCGACCGCCTTCGGCTTTCGCAACGATACCAACATGGAATCCTCCGGCCTGCCCAAGAGCGACAAGGCGATCGCCTATGAGCGCATCTGGTTGGCCGATGACGACACGTTACGGGATGAGTTCACGCTCGTCGATCCCGTGGGCTTTGCCAGGCCGTGGACCGTAACGAAGACGTACAAGCGGGCGCCGCCGGGTTTTCAGCTCGAGGAGTACGTTTGCCTGGAGAACAACCGCAACCCCGTCGATGCCAGCGGCGCCACGCAGGTCATTCTCAATTCCGGCGACAAGCACTGAGGGCTGCAGCGTGGCCGGCGAGGGCGCACCCATCGAGGCCCGGCAGTTTGGCTGTGACGCGGTTCGTGCCACGCTCGGTAAGTCCACCGACGTTGATTCCTGCGTGCAGCTCGCCACTCGGATCGATGCCCTGATGACCCAGGCAACCGAGTACTTCCGCAACGAGGGCGCTGGGATCGCCTGTCGGGCGGGATGCAGTTTCTGTTGCCATCTGCGAGTGATGGTGCTGCCGCACGAGGCCATTGCACTGTTTCGCTTCCTGGGCTCGCGCATGTCTGCGGAGCAGGCGGAAGGGGTGCGCCGGCGCGTGCTCGAGAACGCAGCTCATGCGGGGGAGGGAAGGGATGTGGCTCCCGCCGCTTGCGCATTTCTGGTGGAAGGCACGTGCAGCGCCTACGACGCGCGGCCTTCTGCGTGCTCGGGATATCACTCCCTGAGCAAAGAGCGTTGCCAGGACGCCTACGAGAATCGGGGCGACGCACCGGCAGGCATTCCCATGTCACAAGCCACGAGACACGTCGCAGCCTCGTTGGACGAAGGGATGCAAGAGGGGTTGGCCGCTATCGGTCTCAGCGGCGTGCGCATGGAGTTGCACACGGCCGTCGCGGCTCTGATTCGCAACCCTGGCCTGTCACAACGATGGAGGACGGGGCGCCCGCTGATGAAGCAGGGCTGACGGGCGTCGCCCGGGGCTCCGTCCGGGCGCGCGGCGTCCCCGTCCGGGCGCCGCGTCTCGTCCGGGGCGGCGCGTCTCGTCCGGGCGCCGCGTTCCCGTCCGCCCGCCCTCCTTGCGGGACCCCCTTGCGGCCCCTTGCGCGCCCCCCTCGTAAGCCCCTCCCGGGCCCACTCCATGCGTCTGTCCCGGAGCAACTTCACGCGCATTCCGCTTGGCCGAGACCGTGCCGTCCCCCCTGGCGCGCAATGCGGTACCCTAGTGGGATCCCGTTGCGGATCTCCTGTCCGCAGCTCGGACAGTACCCGTCCCAGGCCGAGCGCCCTGGGCGGGAGGTCGATCCAATTAGGCTGGTATGAGCACGCACGACACTCCACAGGACCTGGTCAAAGTCCGCAAATTCGAACATCCCGGACGGGGACGCAACCGGGCCCGCCCTACACCCAAGGGCCGGCAAGTGGACCCGCGGGCCTCCGATGCCATCCGGGCTCTGCTGGCGGACGCGCCTCGGGATCGCCAGTACCTGATCGAATACCTGCATCGTATCCAGGACACCTATGGGCAGATCTCCGCCGCCCATCTGGCCGCGCTCGCGGAAGAGATGAGCCTCGCGCTCGCCGAGGTATTCGAGACCGCGACGTTCTACGCCCATTTCGACGTGCTCAAGGAAGGGGATGACCCCATCCCACGGCTGACGGTGCGGGTCTGCGACAGCCTGACCTGCGCGATGTTCGGGGGGGAACAGCTCCTCAGCGCCTTGCAGCGAGAGCTGGGCGATGGTGTCCGCGTCGTGCGGGCCCCGTGCGTGGGGTTGTGCGATCAGGCACCCGCTGCCGAGGTCGGGCACAACTTTCTGAAGCGCGCGACCGTGGCCAGCGTCAAGACCGCAGTCGCACACAGGGACACTCACCCGCACGTCCCTGACTACATCGACTATGACGCCTATCGGGCCGCCGGCGGATACCAGACGCTGGAGCGGCTGCGTTCAGGTGCGCTGACGGTCGATGGCGTGCTGAAGACTCTCGATGACTCCTCGCTGCGCGGCCTCGGCGGCGCAGGCTTTCCGACTGGACGCAAATGGCGATCGGTGCGTGGAGAGCCCGGCCCGCGACTGATGGCCGTGAACGGCGATGAAGGTGAGCCCGGGACGTTCAAGGATCAGCTCTTCCTGAACACTGACCCGCATCGTTTTCTGGAAGGCACGCTCATCGGCGCCCACGTGGTCGAGGCAACGGATGTCTACATCTACATCCGCGATGAGTACCCCATTGCGCGCGAGATCCTCGCGATCGAGATGGAGAAACTCCCTCCGGGCGGACCCAGACTGCACTTGCGACGCGGCGCGGGTGCATACATCTGCGGCGAGGAATCTTCCCTGATCGAATCGATTGAGGGTAAGCGCGGATATCCGCGGCACAAGCCACCTTTTCCCTTTCAGGTGGGCATCTTCGGGCGCCTGGTGCTGATCAACAACGTCGAGACGCTGTATTGGGTGCGTGACCTGATCGAGCGCGGGGTTGACTGGTGGAAGAGTCACGGTCGCAACGGTCGCTCCGGGCTGCGCTCCTATTCTGTCTCCGGAAGAGTGAAGGAGCCTGGGGTGAAGATCGCTCCTGCCGGGGTCACCATCCGCGAATTGATCAATGAGTTCTGCGGCGGCATGAGCGAGGGCCACACGTTTGCGGCCTATTTGCCCGGAGGTGCTTCGGGAGGCATCCTTCCGGCCTCCATGGACGACATCCCGCTGGATTTCGGCACCCTGGAGAAATACGGCTGTTTCATAGGCTCGGCAGCGGTGATCGTGCTGTCGCAACAGGACGATGTGCGCGCAGCGGCGCTCAACCTGATGCGGTTCTTCGAGGACGAGTCCTGTGGGCAGTGCACCCCGTGTCGCTCGGGGACGCAGAAAGCGCGGATGCTGATGGAACGCGGACAGTGGGATACAACTCTGCTGAGTGAGTTGTCGCAATGTATGCGGGACGCCTCCATCTGTGGCCTCGGTCAGGCGGCCTCCAACCCCTTGACCAGCGTGATCCGGTTCTTTCCGGAACTGTTCCCACAGCCGGGCGTGGCGAAGTAGAGAGTGAATCATGACCAGTGACGACCGAAACGGTAGCAACGGAACAGGCCGCGGCAACGGCGGCGCTCACGAGCCGGCAGTTGTGCGGGCGCCGGGCACCGAGGACGCTGGTGGACCTGCGCAAGCGCCGAAGCCTGCCGCAGGCGGGACGTACTCACAGGGCACCAAATCCGGCGGCGAAGCCGGGACGATCCCGAGCGGTCAAATCAATGCTCGCAATCTCGCCCAGCCGCCCGCCATCGCCTTCGAGCTGGATGGCGTGCAGGTGCAAGCGCAGCCCGGTGAGACGATCTGGGCAGTTGCCCAGCGGCTCGGTACCCACATTCCTCACCTCTGTCACAAGCCCGCGCCGGGATACCGCCCGGATGGCAACTGCCGCGCCTGCATGGTGGAGATCGAGGGAGAGCGTGTGCTGGCCGCTTCCTGCAAGCGCGCACCGGCCGTCGGCATGAAGGTCAAGACCGCCACCGAGCGCGCCAGCAAGGCTCGCGCGATGGTGATGGAGCTGTTGGTTGCCGATCAGCCCGAGCGGGCCACCTCACACGACCCCACGTCGCACTTCTGGAGCCAGGCGGACTTCGTCGCGGTCAGTGAAAGCCGCTTCCCGGCTGCGGAGCGCTGGGGGCCCGATTCGAGCCACCCGGCCATGCGCGTCAACCTCAACGCCTGCATCCAGTGCAACCTGTGCGTGCGCGCCTGCCGTGAAGTGCAGGTCAACGACGTCA
>CAZLYG010000209.1:0-8732 GCA_964563075.1 uncultured Steroidobacteraceae bacterium
GCATCGTCCAGGGCCACCAGCTCGACGACAGCCGCATGGAGCTGGTTTTCATCGCGCATCGGTGCCGTGCAGCCCTCGAGGTAGCTGACGTGGCTTCCGGCATCCGCGATGATGAGCGTGCGCTCGAACTGCCCGGTCTTGGCGGCATTGATACGGAAGTAAGTGGACAGCTCCATGGGGCAGCGCACGCCCTTGGGTACGTACACGAACGAGCCGTCTGAGAACACGGCCGAGTTCAGCGCAGCGAAGAAGTTGTCGGCGTAGGGGACGACGCTCCCCAGGTACTGCTCGATCAGCTCCGGATGATTGCGGACGGCTTCCGAGAACGGGCAGAACACCACGCCCGCCGCTGCCAGCCGCTCCTTGAACGTCGTCGCAACCGAGACACTGTCGAATACCGCATCGACGGCGACGCCTGCCAGACGCGCACGCTCGTGCAGGGGCACTCCGAGCTTTGCGTAGGTCTCCAGCAGCTTCGGGTCGACCTCGTCGAGGCTCTTCGGGCCGTCCGTCTTCGCCTTGGGCGCGGAGTAGTAGGAGATGCCCTGATAGTCGATCGGCGCCACCCGCACGTGAGCCCAGTGGGGCTCGGGCATCTGCAGCCAGTGCCGCAACGCTTTCAGGCGCCACTCGGTGAGGAACGCGGGCTCTGCCTTCTTGCGCGAGATCAGCCGGACGACGCTCTCGTCCAGTCCGGGGGGCACGGTATCCGCATCGATGTCAGTGACGAAGCCGTGCTGGTAACCCCGGGCGATGAGGCTTTCGATCTGATTGACGGTTTCACTCATTTCTTTACCTGACAGGCGCACGCGTGGCCGCAAGCTTCATCTCACGCTCCAGCGGGGGCAGCCGCACGTGGGTCGCATCGATACCCGCCAGCTGTGCGAGGCTGATCTCATACAGTGAGCGCCTGACAGCCAGATTCAACCGCTGCCAGACGCGCCCGACGCGACAGCTCTCCTCGATCTCGCACTGGCCATGTCCGACTGCGCAGTCCGTGATGGCGATCGGTCCTTCCAGGGCGTCCAGAATGGCGGCTGCGCTGATCTGCGTCGCCGGCCGCGAAAGCTGATATCCCCCGTGCAGGCCGCGGGTGGACACCACCAGCCCCGCCCGCTGCAGTTGCTTGAGCAGCTTGCTCACCGTCGGAGCGGCGATCCGGGTCTGCTCTGCCAGTGCCGTAGCGGTTTGAACGCACTCCGGCCGCTCGGCAAGCGAGGCCAGAATCACGGTCGCATAATCGGTCAGCCGGCTGATCCGCAGCATGGGAGGACCCTCGGGCGGGCGTGGCATGCCCTCAAAGTGGGACTATTTTAGTACTATTTAGGTTCCCCCTCCAAGTCCATATCGGAACTGCGCCGGCGGCGCAACGGCACGTCCCTTGCGCAGGCCCGCGGCAAGCTCGATTTGGTATTCTTGGCGGCCTCGACAGCAGGAGATCATGATGAATCGCAGCGAGCTTGCGCGCATTGCCAACGCCATGATGGCCAGAAACAAGGGTATTCTCGCGGCCGACGAAAGCAGCGGCACGATCAAGAAGCGCTTTGACGCGATCAAGCTCGACTCGACAGAGGAGCACCGACGCACGTATCGCGAGATGCTGTTCACCGCGCCGGGCGCTGCCGAGTCCATCAGCGGCGTGATCCTGTACGACGAGACCATCCGCCAGAAAACGCGCGACGGCAAACCGTTCCCCGAGTACCTCGCGGGACTGGGAATCATCCCGGGCATCAAGGTGGACACCGGTGCGAAGCCGCTCGCCGCCTTCCCCAACGAGACCATCACGGAAGGGCTGGACGGCCTGCGTGAGCGGCTGATCGAGTATCACAAGCTCGGCGCGCGCTTCGCCAAGTGGCGTGCAGTGATCGATATCGCCGACGGTATCCCGACCGCCTTCGCGGTCGAGGCCAACGCGCATGCGCTGGCGCGCTATGCGGCGCTCTGCCAGGAGCAGGAGATCGTCCCGATCGTCGAGCCCGAGGTCCTCATGGACGGCGGCCACAGCATCGAGCGCTGCGAGGAAGTGACTAACAACGTGCTGCGCGCCGTATTCGACCAGCTCGCCCGCCATCGCATCTATCTGGAGGGCATGATCCTCAAACCCAACATGGTGATCTCCGGCAAGAAGGCCGCCAACCGCGCTCCGCCGGAGGCCGTCGCCGAAGCGACCGTGCGCTGTCTGAAGCGCCACGTGCCCCCAGCAGTCCCCGGTATTGCCTTCCTCTCCGGCGGCCAGTCCTCCACCGAGGCGACTCTGCATCTGTCGCTGATGAACAAGCTCGGGCCGCTTCCGTGGACACTGACCTTCAGCTACGGGCGAGCTCTGCAGGACGATGCGCTCAAAGCCTGGGGCGGGGCCCCCGCCCAGTTCTCAGCCGGACAGCAGGCGTTCTCCAAGCGCGCGAAGCTCAATGGGCTCGCGGCGACGGGTCGATATTCCGCAGACATGGAGAGCAAGGCCGCCTAGGAAGCCCTCCGAAGCGGTTCACACGCGCGCGTGACAAACATCGAATTGTCCGACAAAGCGTCGCCGCCGGATAACGACGTCGTCGTGGACGTGCGTGACGTCCACTACGGCATCGACTCCCGGCCCATTTTCCAGGGTCTGAGCCTCAAGGTGCGGCGCGGACAGATCACCGCCATCATGGGGCCCAGCGGCACGGGCAAGACGACGCTTCTGCGCCTGATCACGGCTCAGTCATACCCCTCCAAGGGGCAGGTGGTCGTGTTCGGTGAGGATATCGAGGACCTGAGCGGCTCAGGTGTCTATGCCATGCGCAAGCGCATGGGGATGCTCTTCCAGAACGGTGCGCTGCTCACCGACATGGATGTATTCGAGAACGTCGCGTTTCCCGTGCGTGAGCACACGGACTTGCCTGAGCCGCTGATTCGTCGTCTGGTGCTGACGAAGCTGCAAGCCGTGGGTCTGCGCGGGGCGGCCGACCTCATGCCAGCGGAGCTTTCCGGCGGCATGGCGCGACGGGTGGCGCTGGCGCGAGCCATCGTGATGGATCCGGAGATTCTGATTTACGACGAGCCGTTTGTCGGCCTGGATCCGATTTCTCTCGGCATGATCCTCAGGCTGATTCAGAAGATGAACGAGGCTCTCGGCATCACCAGCATCGTTGTATCGCACGATGTGCAGGAGCTCGCGACGATCGCCCACGAGAGCTACCTGCTCTCCGCGGGCCGCGTCGTGGCGGCGGGCTCTCCGCAGGAGCTGGCACAAAGCCGGGAGGAGGTCGTCCATCAGTTCATGACAGGCGCCGCCGAGGGGCCGGTGCCGTTCCACTATCCCGCGCCGGACCTCCAGACTCAGCTGATGGCGGAAGAGCCGTGAGCTCCCGCAACGGCTATATCACAGAAGGCGTGCGTCGCTTCGGTGCCGTTGCCATCTTCTTCTTCCGAATCCTGATCCAGATCGTGCCTGCGCTGGCGCGCCCGCGACTGATCGTGCTGCAGGTCTACAACGCCGGGGCACGCTCGCTGATCATCATCATGCTGTCCGGATTTCTCGTCGGTGCAGTGCTTGCGCTCGAAGGTTACACGCTGCTACAGCGCTTCGGCTCTGCGGACGCTTTGGGCACGGCAGCGGCTCTCGGGTTGCTCCGCGAGCTGGGGCCAGTAGTCACCGCGCTGCTTTTCGCGGGGCGCGCCGGCACGGCCCTGACCTCAGAGATCGGCTTGATGCGGGCCACTGACCAGATCACGGCGATGGAAATCATGGCGGTCAACCCGATGCGCTACGTCGCCGCGCCCCGCTTTCTGGGCGGCCTCATTGCCATGCCGCTGCTGGCGGCCATATTCAATCTCATTGGCCTGTTCGGTGCGCAGTTGATCGGTGTGTGGCAGATGGGCATCGACAAGGGCTCGTTCTGGTCGCAGATGCAGGATGCGGTCGACTTCCACGACGTGTGGGAAGGGATTGCCAAGAGCCTGGTGTTCGGCCTCATCTGCAGCCTGATCGCCGTGCACGAAGGTTACAACACGGAGCCGACGGCCGCGGGCGTCGGCCTGGCGACGACACGGACGGTGGTGGCCTCGTCCGTGCTGATCCTGTTACTGGACTACATTTTGACGGCCGCATTCCAGACCTGACTCGAGGCCGCTCGAGGCCTCGTGGGATGACTCATGCGCTCAAATCGCACACTCGAAATCGGAACCGGGCTGTTCGTGCTGCTCGGCTTTGCCGCACTGGTGTTCCTCACGACCCAGCTTCCGGCGAGCGGGCTGAAGCTGGGCGGGACGCAGCCGGGGTACCAGGTGACCGCGGACTTCGACAACATCGGGGACCTCAAGAGCGGCTCGCCCGTTACGATGGCAGGCGTACGTATCGGTGAGGTGCAAGGCATCCGCTTCGATCCGCAGACCTACAAGGCGGTGGTGACCCTGCGGATCGATCCGCAGTACAACCAGATACCCGAGGACAGTTTCGCGGCCATCCAGACCCAGGGCCTGCTGGGCGGGAAGTACATCGGCATCAGCCCCGGCGGCACGGACACCTATCTGAAGAACGGCTCGCATATCGACAACACCCAGTCGGCCATCGTGCTCGAGAGCCTGATCAACAAGTTCCTGGCCAACTTCTCCTCCGGCTCGAATTCCAGCTCGAGCTCCGGGCAGAATTCCGCTAACAGCAGCGACTCCAGCAAGGAGCCCAAGAAATGAGATTCCTGACCATCCTGATCAGCAGCGTGTTGCTTGCCTGCGGCGCACAGGTGTTTGCCCAGGGCGCGACCCAGGCACCCGCGGCTACCCCGGCGGCGAACGCGAACGAGAACCCGAGCGACATCGTGCAAACGGCCGCACAGGGCATGCTCAAGGACCTGGACGCCGACCGCGCTGCCTACAAGAAGGACCCCTCGAAGGTGGCCAGCCTGGTCGACAAGTACCTGCTGCCGCACTTCGATACGGAGTACGCGGCCCAACTGGTGCTGGGCCGGTTCTGGCGCAGCGCGACTCCCGATCAGCGCAAGCGCTTCGTGGATGCGTTCTATCACTCCCTGCTGAGCAACTACGGCAGCGCGCTCACCGACTTCACTGCTGACCGCCTGAAGATCTACCCCGCGAAGGTCGCTCCCGGCGCGACCAAAGCCACCGTGCGCACGGAGGTCAAGCGCGACAACGGCGATCGGATTTCGGTCAACTACGCGATGCGCATGACACCTGAGGGCTGGAAGGCGTACGACGTGGCCATCGACGGCATCAGCTACGTCAACAGCTACCGTGAGGACTTCGGTCCCCAGATCGAGAAAGAAGGGCTCGATTCGGTCATCGCGCGACTGCAGAAAGGCGAGAAGCCCGGCGCGATCGGCAAGACCCAGGTCCAGGGCGGCAAGTCTTGACCGCCCCTGTCGTCGCTGGTGCCTCGCGCGCAGACCGCGCCGTCGAGGTGCTCGACAGCGGCGGAGGCCGTCTACAGGTCAAGGGTGCTCTGACGTTCGCCACCGCGCGCAAGGCGCGACAGCAGGGCCTGCAGCTGCTCGAGGCCGCCCGCGCGGCGGAGATCGAGATCGATTGCAGCGATGTCATCGCCGCCGACAGTGCCGGTCTGGCCGTGCTGCTGGACTGGCTTGCCGCCGCCAGGGGCGCCCATCGTTCCCTGCGATTGAGTCACCTTCCGGAGGCGATCCGCGCAGTCGCGCAGATCAGCGACGTCGCCGAGATACTCGAGGCCGGCGTTCGGGCCTGAAGGTTCGGGTGGGGCCTCTGCGGCGCGGCCTATTTGGTGGGAGCGGGCCCCGGCGGCTTGGCAGGCTGCGCCGGCGGTGTCGAGCCGTCGTCGTCGCCCGTGTCGTCCTCCAGCGTCGGCTCTTCCGTCTCACCGGTCACCAGGAAGTGGCGCCGCGCGAGATACGCGTTGCGGGTGAACGTGTAGGAATCGAATGCCTGGTCGACCAGCGCATCCGTGCCCAACAGCCGTGCGCGGGCATCGAGGACCTCGATGAACCACAGGCTCCATGAGACCGTCGAGTCCTGGATGTAATGCGTCGGCGTCATGTAGATGTCGGCGACTCTTCCGAGGCCGTCGCGCACGTCCGAGAAGCCCAGGAACGGGATGACCAGATACGGGCCCGGGTGCACACCCCAGTGGCCGAGCGTCAGTCCGAAGTCCTCATCGTGCTTGTCCAGGCCCGCTGCGGAAGCCGGGTCCAGCAGGCCGCCGATGCCCACCGTGGTGTTCAGCAGCAGCCGCCCCGTATCCGAGCCGGCCTGCAGGAATTTGGCCTGCAGCAGCCCATTGATGATGGTGATGGGGGAGGTCAGGTTGTCCATGAAATTGGACACCCCGGTGCGCACGAATTGCGGAGTGATCCGCACGTAGGTGCGCGCCACCGGACGCGCAATCGCCTTGTCGAACTTGTAGTTGAAGTTGTAGGTCGTGCGGTTCATGCGCTCCCAGGGATCGCGTGGATCGCGCTTGGCGGGCGCGGCAGCGCAGCCGATCAGCAGCAGGCACAGGATGACCGGAGCGGACACTCGCAGGATGGTTCGCATGATAGAACTGCAGCTCTCTCCCTGGGGGAGGGCGCATTGTAGCAGCCGCCGCGGAAGTTACTGCCCGCCGCCCTGCGTGTTGCTCGTGCGTCGCAGCTTGGCTACGGCGAGGTAGTCGCGCACTTCGTTCATGCGCGCCTGGATGCGCTCGCGTTGTACTTTCGTAAGATTGGGGCTCGCGAGCGCGAGCTGATATTGCTGCACGGCCAGCTGCAGCTCGCCGCCGGCAATCTGGTACTCGCCCATGTAGTAGTAGGCGTCGCCGACGTCCCCGGCCGCGGACGCCGCCAGCGCCGTGAGTCGTATCTGCTCCGGATCCGGCTCGACGTTGTTGAAGAGATCCAGCAGCGTCAGGTGCGCCTCTTTATTGCGGCCCACGGCCATGAGCGCCTCGGCATAACGTACGGTGACCGGGACATTGCGCGGGAACAGGTCCTCGGCCTTCTGCAGCGTTGCCAGCCCCTCCGTCTTCTGCCCCGCCTTCATCTGCGCCTGACTGAGCGCGATGTAGGGGAGGACCATGTCCTGGTGCTCCTTGGACATCTTGGTGAGGATCTTGATGGCTTCTTCGGGTTTGCCACGTGCGGTGAGCGCGAGCGCATAGCCGTACTGGACACCCATGGTGTTCTCGCCGTTGTGCAGACGTAGGACGAACTGCTTCGTGATATCCGTGTCCGGATCCGCAGTGATGACGCGAACGCGCTCGCGGATCAGCTCGTAGTTCGGGGACTCCTTGACCTTCACCTGGCTGCCGAGCTGCGCTGCCCGCGAGCGAGCTTCGGCGATGCGATCCGGAAACATCGGGTGGTTGACCAGCATCGGGGGCACCCAGGCCATCTGCAGGCCGACCGATCGGGAGGTCGTCTCGAAGAAGTCCGCCATCGCGCTCGGGTTGTAGCCCGCTGCAACGAGGTAGCCGATGCCGACGCGGTCGGCCTCCGCTTCCTTGTCACGTGAGAAGTTGATCTGCTGCTGTGCGGCCAGACCCTGGCCGATCATCATGCCGCCCTCGATCGCCTGGCCACTGCCCCCTCCGCCGAGGGCGCCGAGAATGATCGTCGCCAGCATTGCCGCGGCAGAGGTCAAAGCCTGCTGACTCTGTGCGTGGATCTCCTGCAAGATGTGATGCTGCGCGACGTGTGCGATTTCGTGCGCCATGACGCCCGCGAGCTCCGATTCGCTACGCGTGGCGAGAATCAGCCCGTAGTTGACGAAGATGTACCCCGACATCAGCGCGAAGGCGTTGATGTCGGGGTCGCGGACGGCAAAGAAGTGGAAGCCGCGGCCGCCATTGGGAGTCTGTGCGGCCAGCTTGGCGCCGATGCTGTTCAGGTACTCGGAGATCTCCGGATCCTCTATCAGCCCCCCCTGGTCGCGAATCTCCTTGGCGACCATTTCGTCGTACTGCACCTGATCCATCTTCGTCACCCCTTCCAGGGCCGGACTGCCCAGGTCCGGCAGCTCGGAGGCGACCGAGGAGGGCGTAGTGCGGGGGGTGGTGTCCGCGGCCGCGACCAGGGTCGGGGCGGTCGCGATGGCAGCAATCAGGGTGATGAGAAGGGCGCGCATTGAGGGATTCGACTGCTCGAATCGAGCCAGAGTTTCCGTAGCTTACAACTACTTGCAAAGGCGAGGCGTTACAAAGTGTCCGAGGCAAAATCCGCCAGCCGGGAGCGCTCGCCGCGCACCAGCGTGATGTGGCCGGAGTGGGGCCACCCGCGGAAGCGGTTCACGGAATATGTCAAGCCGCTGGTCATCTCGGACAGGTAGGGGGTGTCTATCTGGGCGATATTGCCCAGGCAGGCGACCTTGGTGCCGGGACCCGCCCGGGTGATTAGCGCCTTCATCTGCTTGGGGGTGAGGTTCTGGGCCTCATCCAGGATGATGTAGCGGCTCAGGAACGTGCGCCCCCGCATGAAGTTCAGGGAACGGATCTTGATCCGGTTGCGCAGCAGGTCATGGGTCGCCGCCCGGCCCCAGTTGCCCCCTTCCTGGCTGCCCGTCAGCACCTCCAGGTTGTCCATCAGGGCGCCCATCCAGGGCTCCATTTTTTCCTCCTCGGTGCCGGGCAGGAAGCCGATGTCCTCCCCCAGCGGGATGGTGACCCGGGTCATGATGATTTCGGCGAAGCGGTTGCTCTCGAGCGTCTGCGTGAGCCCGGCGGCGAGCGCCAGCAGGGTCTTGCCTGTACCGGCCGGCCCCAGCACCGTGACGAAATCGATCTCCGGGTCCAT
>CAZLYG010000210.1:0-8722 GCA_964563075.1 uncultured Steroidobacteraceae bacterium
TTCCTCGCGAGTGCGCTGGTTGCCACCGCGGAGAGGACTCGCACCGCGGCCGGCTGGGCAAGGAGTGTGATCAATGTCATGGGAATGAGAAGTGGCAGCCCGCCCGCTTCGACCATGCAAAGGACGCCCACTGGCAGCTGACGGGCAAGCATCAAAGCATCGAATGTCACACCTGCCACACGGCCCCGATTGCCACTCAGAAACTGCCGGTCGAATGCGCAAGCTGCCACCGCGCGAGTGACGTGCATGCCGGAGCCCTCGGCACGCGCTGCGACCAATGCCATGCCACCTCCGGATGGCCATCCACGAGCTTCGATCACGACCTGAGCAGCTTTCCCCTGCTGGGCCTGCACGTGGCCGTCCCCTGCGAGCAGTGTCACCTGACGCCGAAATTCAAAGACGTCGGCCAGGGATGCATCGACTGCCATGCGCGCGACGATGTTCACAAGGGTGGACTGGGTAAGGAATGCTCCCGTTGCCACTCCCCGAACGGCTGGCCGGTGTGGCAGTTCGATCACGCCAAGGAGACCGGGTTCGCATTGAGCGGCGCGCACGCGAAGCTCGTCTGCGCCGGCTGTCACAAGCAGCCCGCTGACCGCGTCAAGCTGAACCCGACGTGCCTCGCCTGTCATGAGCAGGATGATGTGCACCTCGGACAGTATGGCCGCCAGTGCCAGCGCTGCCATTCGACGGCCTCGTTCAAGGGCGCCCGTCTTCAATAGGCAGCAACGTGCACGCCGCTGCAATCATCCGTCCCCTGTTGCGAAGCAAGGCTCGCCCGTTCGCTCGCCTGTGCAAGTTGCTGCGCCGGACCGCGACTGCGCTCCCGCTGCTGCTCCTGCTCGCCCCGGCATCGTTCGCCGCGCAGACTCGCGACACATTCGATCACCTGACGACCGGCTTCGAGCTGCTGGGGCAGCACCGCGACCTGCCATGCGAGTCCTGCCATGCCAATGCGGTGTTCAAGGGAACTCCGCGGGAGTGCTCGGCGTGCCACGGGATTGGCACGGCCATCCGCGCCACAGCGAAAACGGCCACTCACATTCTTTCCACTGACCGTTGCGACAGCTGCCATACCCCCATCGCGTGGAAACCGGCCGTCAACTTCGACCACGCCGAGGCGCAGGGAAGTTGCTCGACGTGCCACAACAATATCCAGGCGCAGGGCAAGGGACCGCAGCACATCGATACCGACCTGGAATGCGATGCCTGCCATTCCACCATCAGCTGGGCCGGAGCGGTATTCAATCACTCCGGAATCGTTTCCGGCTGCGCGAGTTGTCACAACGGGGTTCAGGCGACCGGCCCTCCGGGGACCCACATTCCAGTCAACGGGACGCCCTGCGAGGGCTGCCATTCGACCACCAACTTTACGACGTTCGCCGGCACGCTCATGAATCACCAGGCGGTGACGGCACTGACCTGCGCGAGCTGCCATGAGACCGCGGCATTCCTTGGCATGTCGCCGAGCACGGCCACGACACCGGGGGATTCCCGGCCGCCCGCCGCCCTCGACAGGAATCACCCGCCGAGCGGCGACTGCGGACAGTGCCACGACACCAGCTCTTTCACTTCAGCGGCTGCGACGCGTCCCGCCAACCATATTCCGACCAATGCCCCATGCACCCAGTGCCACACGACGCCGGGCAACAACGCCGCGTTCTCCGTTGCCGGCGTGCACCAGGGAGTCACTGAATGCCTCAGCTGTCACGCCCCGGGGGTGGCCGGAACTTTCGCGAACATCTCGATTGTCACGACGCCGTCCTCGCACATACCGATCGGCAATCTCGACTGCAACGGAGCTGGGTGCCACACGGCCACGAATGTCAATCCTGGTGGGTTCAACATCGGATCCGCCAGTGTCGGAAATCCCACGCTGACATCGCTTGGACACGGCACAGTGGCCGCCGCAGTGCCTGCGTGCGGAACCTGCCACGAGTCGGCTCCGTATCTTGGAATGCTCGCAAGCTCCTCCGGTGTTGCAGGCGACTCCAGGCCGACCGCCACTCTCGACAAGCTTCATCCTGCAACCGGTGATTGCGGTACTTGTCACACGACCAGCCCTACGTTTGCCAGTGATGTGACCAGCGCCAGCAAGCCGGCCGGACATATCCCTACGAGCGCGCCTTGCTCTCAATGCCACACGACATCGGGAAACTACGCCCTCTACTCGGTGACCGGCGTTCATCAGGGAGTGACCGGCTGTCTGAGCTGCCATGCACCCGGGGTAGCGGCCGGCTTCCTGAACGTCACGATCACCACGACTCCGGGCAACCATATTCCCATCGGCAGTCTCGATTGCAACGGATCCGGCTGCCACGGCACGGGCAATGTAAGTGCCGGCGGGTTCATGCTGGGCGCCGCCAACGTCGCCAGCCCGACCCTCAGCGTACCGGGTCACACCACGGTCGCCACCGCGGTCCCGGCATGCCAGACCTGTCATCAGGCGGCACCCTATCTGGGGATGATTGCCAGCTCCGCGACCCTGGCGGGCGATTCGCGACCTCCCGCGGCGCTCGACTCCCAACATCCCATTAGCGGTGACTGCGGCGGCTGCCACCTCACACTGCCGACCTTCGCGAGCGATGTCGTCGCCGGGACCAAGCCGGCCAACCACATACCCACCAGTGCGGCGTGCACGCAGTGCCATACCACACCGGGCAACTTTGCGGCCTACTCCGTGACTGGGACTCACATTGGCGCCACTACGTGCCTCACATGCCATGCACCGGCTGTCGCAGCGACGTTCGCCAATATCACAATCACGACGACCCCGGGAAACCACTTCCCGATCGGCGCTATCGACTGCAACGGATCCGGCTGCCACAGCGCTGCCAACGTCAATCCGGGCGGATTCACCCTGGGCGCGGCCAATATCGGCAGCCCGACGCTCAGTGTCGCCGGCCATACGACCATCGCCAGCGCCGTTGCCGGGTGCCAGGCCTGCCACGAGACGGCACCTTACCTGGGCATGCTGGCGAGCAGTCCCTCCAGCGCCGGTGACTCGCGGCCCACCGCGCTGGACAAGAGCCACCCCACTACTGGCGACTGCGGCGGCTGTCATACTACGACGCCCACTTTCGCAACCAACGAGACAGGCGGATCCACAAAGCCGGCGAACCACATCCCCACCAGCGCTCCCTGTGCTCAGTGCCACACGACGCCCGGCAATTACGCTGCTTATTCGGTCACCGGCACTCACCAGGGTGTCAGCAGTTGCCTGAGCTGCCATGCCGCGAGCGTCGCTGCCACGTTCGCGAACATCACCATCACGACGACATCCGCCAACCACATTCCGGTGGGCAACCTCGACTGCAACGGGTCCGGCTGTCACACCACCGCTAACGTCAATGCCGGGGGGTTCAACCTCGGCAGCGCGAATATTTCCTCGCCCACTCTCAATGCGGCGGGGCACACGACAGTCGCAACCGCCGCCGCCTCCTGTCAGACATGTCACGAATCTGCTCCCTACCAGGGAATGATCGCCAGTACTGCAAGCGCTGCAGGAGATTCGCGGCCTACGGCTTTCGACAAGAGTCATCCGGCCTCCGGTGATTGCAGTGGCTGTCATACCACCACACCGACCTTTGCTGCGAATGTGACGAGTGCGGTCAAACCCTCCAATCACATTCCGACCAACGCACCCTGTACTCAGTGCCATACGACTGCCGGCAACTACGCCGCCTACGTGATGGGGGCGACCGGCCATGCCGGCATCACCAGCGGCTGCGCGCAGTGCCATGCGGACGGACTTGCGTTTGCGAATATGGCACCGCCGACACTCATCGAGCCCCCGACGGGCGCAACCGGTCATATCCCGGTAGGCACTCTGGCCTGTGAGCTGTGTCACTCGGTCACCAACTTCACGACGTTCTCAGGCACCGTCATGAAGCATTCCGTCGTGCGCGCAAATGCCTGTGACAGCTGCCACGAGTACGGCATGAGGTGGAAGACCAATACGGGCGTGCAGTTGTGGACTCGCCCGGAGCCCAGCCATCACTCAGGCCAGGACTGCGGGGGATCCGGATGCCACAACTCCCGCGACAAGCGCGCAATTCGTCCTGTGATCCGCCCGATAGTCCCGCCGGGGCATGCGACATCGCCCGCAACGGTTGCCGCACCCACCGCGCACGGTTCGGCCAGACCGGCGGGTGTGTCGACTGCAGCATTCGCGGCGGCGGTCATCGGAGTCGTCGCAAGAGGACAGGCCGCTCGCGCCGCGGCAACCACAGCGCTGTCCGCGGCCGCGAAGCCATCTACCCACATCGCGTCAACGAACAACTGCCTGATGTGCCACACGACGCTTGCATGGTTGCCCGTCAAGACCATCGATCACACCCAGGTCGTCGGCGCCTGCGAGAGCTGCCACAACGGCGTCACCGCAACGGGCAAGCCTTCCAGGCACGTCACGACTTCCGCCCCTTGCGCGAACTGCCACACGACCAATGCCTGGACGCCGGCGAGATTCGACCACCGGGCGACGGCGCTTCATAGCTGTGCGAGTTGCCACAACGCAGTTCAGGCGATCGGTATGCCACGCAATCACATTCCGACCTCCCAGGCATGCGATAGCTGCCACGGCACGCTCGCGTGGGTGCCTGCAAAGCTGGATCACTCGAGCATCAGGAGCGGCTGCCCGGCCTGCCACAACAACGCTGTCGCAATCGGCAAGAGCTCCGGTCACATGACCACCCAGCGAGACTGCGCGACGTGTCATTCGTACCCCGATTGGAGCGCCATCACCTTCGTGCACTCCTCAGCTGTGTGGCCCGGCAATCACCGGGCACCCCTGGTCTGCACCGCGTGCCATACGACCAACTCGGATGCGATCCCATACCAGTTCGCCGCTGCGGCCGGCACCTGCGCCGGTTGCCACGCGAAAGACTTCAAGCCGACCGCGCACCTGAAATCGGCCAAGGGCGAGATGTACACAGCAGCAGAGCTCGCAAACTGCACCGGAGCGTGCCATGTCTACAACGATCCAACGCGCTCGATCCTCGTCAAGAGCCTGCCGGGACCGTATCACCGGGTAACCGATGCCGCGTTCAAGCGCTAGACGCATCGCAGGCGTCGTGGCGCTCGCCGTATGCAGCGTATCCCTCTGCGCTCCGGCCCGGGCGCAGATTGGGGGCCCACCCACGCGCTTCGTGGATATCGTCGAGGTGACGGAGCACGATGACCAGGCCGACCTGACGGTTCAATTCAATTGCTCGGTGCGCTATATCACTCATCTGCCCGCAACCGAAGGCAAGGAGCTGCGCATCCAGTTACGACCTCTGCCGGACTGCGGGGTGCCCCTGGGAGCTCCGATCCCGGGGGAGCTGCCGCCACTCTCCGGCGGCGCCGGGATCATCGCTGCGGTACGGGTGGAGAGTGACGTCCCCGGCCAGCTCACTCTGGTGGTGGATTTCGTGAAGACCGAGCGTTACGTGCTCGCGCAAGGCGTCGATCCCCGCGGACTGCGCATCCGGCTCATTGAGCGTTCGCCTGTACGCGGGCAAATCCTGGTTCAGCCCCCGACCGACACCGCCAGCAACTTTGCCGTCAATCTCGACTCGCAGCCCAAGCCCTTCGACACCCAGGCGATCCAGCTGGCCCATGACCGCCTGCAGGTCCCCGTCTTCGTATCTCAGGCCATAGTGGATGGGGAGAAGTGGTATCGGCTCAGGGTAGGTCCGATTGAGCGCAGAGCCGATGCCGAGCGCCTGCTCAGTCGCGCGCTGCCGGATTACCCCAGAGCATGGATAGCCATCGCAGACGACGCGGTCACGAGCGACCCCAATGCCGTCGCCTCGCAGGCAGCCCTCCCTCCCGTCGAGCGCAGCGGCAGTGATCCGCCTCTCGAGCCGGCCGTCATCAAATCCATGCTCGAAAAAATTCGCAGCGCAATGAGCGCGCGCGACTATCCGACGGCCATCACGCTGCTCACGAAGCTGCAACGCCAGCCGGAGTTCCCCGAACGGGCGAGAGTGCAGGAGATGCTCGGCCTGGCACGGGAGCGCTTCGGACAATTGGCTCATGCCAAAGCCGAGTACGAGGAGTACCTGCGACGGTATCCCAATGGCGAGGCAGCGGAACGGATTGCGCTACGTCTGCGGATCCTGCGCGCCGCTTCGGCGCAAGCGCTGGCGAGCGGGTCGGCCGGCGAAGGCGAGTCCCGTTGGCAGTTCACGGGCGGGGTCTCCCAGCTCTTCCGTTACGACGGGACGCGAGTAGACAACAACACGATCCCGGGAAACCTTCCCCCTGGAAGCACGCCGATTTCCAATTCGGTGCAGACGACGACTGAAGACGCCTTGTTCAATGACGTCGACATGCTCGCACGACATCATGGCGACCAGGTCGACTGGATGGGCCGCCTCAGCGCTGGCTACTCCAAGAGCTTTGCCACGGATGCCATTGGCGACCAGAGGCGCATGAGCGTCGCCTCCATCGAAGTCGTTGACCGATCGCTGGGCGTCCTGGCTCGCCTGGGGCGTCAGTCTCGCAATCAGGACGGCGTTCTCGGCACGTTCGACGGACTATTTCTGTCGTACCAATGGACCTCTTCATGGGGCGTCAACCTCACGGCCGGGTACCCCGTGGAGCAGACGAGCGATGGTGTACAGACAGCTCGACGCTTCGAAGCACTCTCACTGGCATTCACGCCGACCCATCGCCACTGGGATGCAAGCGTTTTCGCCGCGACACAGGAATTCGATGGCATCCGCGACCGGCAGGCCGTGGGGGTCGAAGCTCGCTACCTGGCATCCAGAGCGTCCCTGGTCGCCGTGGTGGACTACGACACCGGTTTTCATTCCCTCAACACCGCCTCGCTCCTGGGGACCCTGCAGCTCCCGGCGCAGTGGAACATCAGCATGGATGCAGAACACCGCAATTCCCCCGTACTCACCACTCGCAACGCCCTGATTGGCCAACCCGCTACCAGCATCGCGCAGCTCGAACAGGTCTTCACACTCGAGCAGATCTTTCAGCTGGCTCGCGATCGCACCCCGATTACGGGCGACTACAGCCTCACGGCGACGCGGCCTCTGGGAGAGCGCTTCCAGTTCTCGGCGACCGTGTCGGCAACGCAGACGGGCGCGACGCCGGCCTCCGGAGGGGTCGAGGCGGAGCCGGCGAGCGGCACCGAACTGACCTACCAGGCGCAGATCTACAGCTCGAGCCTCTGGAAACCGGGGGACTTCAGCGTTCTGACGGCCAGCTATGCGAATACGGAGACGGGGAAGGTGGATAGCCTGAGCGCCAGCACCCGCTTTCCGCTACTCGGTGCGTGGCGTATCGGGCCGCGGCTGACGCTGGACCGTCGCAACCTCCTGACCGACGGCAGCAACGAGCTGACGGTCATCCCTGAGCTGCTTATCGACTATCAGCGCGATCGCCGGCTGCTGCAGTTCGAAATCGGCGGAGAGCTGGGCAAACGCGACGCGCAGCTGCAGACCCAGAACACCAAGCGCTACTATATAAGCCTCTCCTATCGCCTTGGCTTCTAGAGCGGACGACTCATGCGGTTCCTGCTCTCTGCACCATGATCGCGCGGCACCTGCCGTTCGCTGCGGCGCTTGTAGCCACCCTTCTCGGTAGCTGCGTAGCCGAGCCAAATGCCGACACCACGCGGGAATACCTCGATCCATCGAGCGCCGCCACCATCACCGTTGTCGACAAACCCCTCGTCTTCTATCGCGAACATCCGGAGCTCGCGGTCCATATGCGCGACTACGTGACTGTCGCCGCGGCGTCCGTGGATAGACAGGGTAAGACGGACTACGTGCTGATCGCGTACTTCTGGACTACTTTTGACGCCCACGGGAAAGCCACGACCGCTTCGGCAGCCAATGGTAGCGATCACACTCTATTAGCGAAGGAGGTGGCGCCCGAAAAGCTGGCGCTCACAGCCGATGATCGCCATATTGAATTACCGTTAGCAGCCCATTCGCCTCGCGAGGCGGGGATCGGCGAGTTGGTACATGCCCCACCCGGTCATGCATTTGTCGCGGGCGTCTATCGAACGGACTTGCCAACTTTGCGCTACGTCGCAGCGACGCGACGCTTGCAGATGTTGCCGGCTGCAAATGATTCTGACTCGCGTTTCCTGCTCTGGGACGATCAGCGCACATCGCTCGATTCTTTCGTCCGACATGTCAGTGGTGTGGAGTGATTGACTGCGATGCGGTGAATCAGTGCAGACACCGCGCTCGTCTTTTCTTACAATCTGACACAGCGTGAGACCTTTCACGCGGGCGCGGCATGGAGATCCATGAGAATCAACGGATATGCGCTCGAGTCCCGCGCGAACCGTGAAGAACTTCCGCGAAACGTGCCTTCATGCGCAACCTGTTCCGGATTCTCATCATCGCCGATGCCGGGTTGGTGCGGGATGGTCTTTGCTCGCTGCTCGATTTGAAGGGCTACGCTGAAATCATCGGCGCCATCGACAACACTTCGGCTATCGGCGAGGTGGTTCGCCGCCCGCATCTGGTCGTCCTGGACACGCATGCGCCGGATGACAACGGGACTGCGGAGATCGCCGCCATCAAGGCTAGATGGCCCCACGCCAAATTGATCGTTTTGACCGCAGGAAGGGGTGCCCGCACGGCGGCCGAAGAGCACGTGCCGCCCAATGCAAATGCCCGGTTCCCCAAGACGCACAGCGGTCGCGAGTTCCTGGATGTGGTGCGCGCCGTGCTCGAAGCTGAGCGCCATCAGGCGGGCCTGCCGGCTA
>CAZLYG010000211.1:0-7674 GCA_964563075.1 uncultured Steroidobacteraceae bacterium
TCTTTGTAGGCAACCACTCACCATCGATTGCACAGGCGTTTTTGAGTGTGATGGCGTCACAGGTCAGACCGGGGTCGACTCAACCCATGGGCATCATCGGGGATCTCACAAATCCGCACACCTGTTCGGGAGTTGACCAGCCTATTCCATCGGGGCCTGCGGCTTGCGAGCTGCAATCGAAGGCCGAATGTATGGCTGCAATCTCTTCCTGTGATGAAGCAGCACGAAGAAGGCGCATGGCAACAGGGGGCGTCCATGTATGATGCCCACGGTGTTGGGCGGTCGGTTCACCGGTAAGCTCTTGATCGGGTACGGGAAATGGTGTGTTACAATGAAAAGGCGCGTGGCACGTTTTGTAACACCGGCAACTCTATCAAACACTTGCTGCGTGCGCGGCCAATGGCTTGCGGTCGAGAGGCCTTGCCGTCGGGCGCGCAGCGCGAGTAAGGCTTGCGGGTTGTAGGGCGCACCGCTTGCGGCGTGGGCCTACAACACACATCTTGCCTCCGCGGTGTACGCGAAAGGATGCGAATCTCTGCGCAAATGCGCGAACCGCCTCCAGCCGATGCGAAACCATGCGAAGAGGCGCGCCGCCGTGCGCGACCATGGTGCGCGGGCTACTACGGGCTCAGCCGCTCGGGGCCTCGTAGTCCGGCAGGAGGTCTTCGACACCGGGGCTGCCGGCGCTTGTGGATGAGTGTCACGATGAAGACGGTGCTGTTGCGCAGGTGGTAGATGATGCGCCAGGAGTAAGCGGAGATCTCGCGCAGGTCCCGGTCGTTGACCTCGGGAACTTTGCGGCCCGGGCGAGGTGGTCCGGTCAGGGTGTTGGCTTTGCGCAGGATCTCGCGGGCGAGCGCCGAGCGTTGTCTCGCGAGTCTTTGGCGATGTAGTCATGGATGGCCTTGAGGTCAGAGCATCTTCGGTGGGCCCATCGCCAGCCGCAGGGATCCGAGCGGTGCTGTGCTTCCGCTGACCTCGACTTTCCGCGTGAGCTTCGAGCACTGCACAGGTGACCGGAATATTTCCCGGGAGGTGGGGGGCGAGTGCTGTGCGCAGCTCCGGAGAGAGTGTAATCGCGAGCGCGATGCGCCGCATGATCGCTGTCTTGCGCAGAGAGATGACGATCTAAGGCGAGCTTTGCGGTCTCGCTCGATGACGTTGCGAGAGAGAAGCGATCCCAGTAAACAGGCTGCGTTCACCTGCGCGACTCTGTCCTGCCAAAGCGGATTTGACAGCAAGAAACGGGTGGCTGGGTTCCGCGCTCCGCCGTTAAGTTCGCGGATGAACCTCCAACGAACAGGGTTGCAGAATGAGCTCTTTAACGAACAAGACTGCAGTCATCACTGGCGCGAGCTCCGGCATTGGACGAGCGACGGCGAAGCTGTTTGCCCGAGAGGGTGCGAGTGTGGTGATTGCGGCGCGGCGCCAAGCGGAGTTGGATTCGCTCGCGTCGGAGATTGCCGGTATGGGTGGCAAGGTGGCGGCGCTGGCGGGGGACGTCAGGGATGAGAGGTTTGCGGAAGCGCTGGTGGAGGAGACCGAGGAACGGTACGGCGGTCTTGATATCGCTTTCAATAACGCCGGAACTCTCGGGGCGATGGGCGCAACGCCGGATGTGTCACTTGCAGCGTGGACGGAAACGATGGAAACGAACCTGAGCGCCGCATTTCTTGGCGCTAAGTACCAGCTGCCAGCGATGCTTCGTCGCGGCGGCGGCTCCCTGATCTTCACTTCCACGTTTGTCGGTTACACCGCCGCGTTCCCCGGTATGGCTGCCTACGCTGCGAGCAAAGCTGGATTGATCGGGCTGGTGCAGGCGCTGGCGGTGGAGTTTGGTCACAGAGGGATTCGAGTCAATGCTCTCTTGCCCGGAGGAACCGATACGCCGATGGGCCGGGCTGTCGCTTCGACCCCCGAGGCATTGGCTTACGTGCAAAGTCTTCACGCGCTCAAACGCATTGCAACCCCGGAGGAGCAAGCCCGCTCCGTGCTTTACCTGGCTTCTGACGCATCGAGTTTCACGACCGGTTCGGCGCTGCTCGTCGATGGCGGGGTCTCCATCAATCGAAGCTGAGAACTGCTCCGCCTCGAGTTGACGCTCCCGGGTCGCCGACGGACACACTCAACGGCGCTTGGATCCGTAAGCGTACCTGGTTGCCATCGAGCCCGAGTACGGTGATGATCAGTGGGCCGCAGCCTCGCGGCGTTCAGGGCGTCAACATAGCGTATGACAGACCGCGGCTATGTTCGGCAGGGTCAAGTGCGGCGTTGACCTGCTCGAGAGGGAAAGTACGAATATCCACTTTCGAGAGCTCGAGCAGTCCAGCAGCCATCAGGTTGAGCAGCTCGGCAGGGGCACTTCGCGGATACATCAGAGCGCCCTTGATCGAAATCTCGTTGAGCATGACGTGCGAGTAGGGAAGATCGACAGCTGCCTGCACGCCGCCCATCAATATCGCTCGGCCTCCGCGGCGAAGCGCATAGATTGCCGCCGCCGTGGGGGCGAAGGTGGGCACGTTGCCCAGCATGTCGTAGACGAGGTCGGCGCCGCTTCCGACTGCAGCTATCCTGCGTTTGTTCTCCTCGAGATCAGCCTTCATTTCCACAATCTCGATCCGACTGGAATCGATGGATTGGAGCTGCTCGAGGATATCGGTGTCCCTTCCCAGGGCGACAATGCGCTTCGCGCCCACGGCGAGGCCCACCAGCACGGCGCAAGAGCCAATATTCCCCGTTGCCCCATTTACGATCAGGGTCTCACCCGGACGGAAGTCTCCTTTATGGAGCCCACCATAGGCGATCGCCGCAAAGCTCAGCCAGGCAAGTCGGGCAGGGGGGGCGAGGAACACCTGATCGCCCACCTTCAGCCCGACCACATCCTCGGCCACGCTTTCGATCACACCAACTGCATTGGAGCCTGGGATCGAAGGCGTCGCCATCGCGTAGCCGAGCTCTCCCGCAAGCACGCGTTTCATGAAGCTGAGCACCGGCGCGGCCGATATGCCAACGATCGCTCCGCCCGGACGTAGCTTCGGATCGGGATGATCGAGCACCTTCACTGGCTCGCCCGGCCTCTCCAGATAGACAGCTTTCATATGCTTCTCTCATTCCCACGATCGTCATCGAGGCCGATTCCGGGGCATCGTGGCCAGCAAGAGCGGCTCCCGCAGCTGGATAGTCGCCCATGTATACAGCGGCGGCGGACAGCGGCCCACAGGCTCCTTCGGTGCCTCGGGCTGCGGCGCTAGACAGCCTTCGGCGGAGGTACCCCTACGCCCTCGGCCGGCACTCGGCGCCGCCGGATGCCCCGTGCAACCGGATGCCCCGGTGCAGCCGCGTACGCGCTACTTGGCGGGTTCGGCGGAAGCCTTTGACTTATGAGCGCCCGAGGAAGTGTTACCGCGAGCGAAGGCCTGCGCCATGTCCGTAACAGACACCATGCCGCCGGTCTTCTTCATGGAGTCGTACTTCCGGCCGGTATACGCCAAGAACTCTTCCTTGGAGATGCTGCCGTCGTGATCGGTATCGATGGCGCGAGCGCTGAAGTTGACACCGCCGGTGGCAAAATCTTTGGCGGCGACGGAAATCGGGATCGTGTCCTTGCCCTGTGACATCGACTGCCACATCTTCTCGGCATATTGCTGCATCTCCTCGCGGGTGATCATGTGGTCCCCGTTGGTGTCCATCGCCTTTGCATCGAAGTGCATGTTGCCTGTGGCGATGTCGTTGGACTGCGCGTGTGCGATAGCGGCTAGCAATAACGCCGCGGTGGTCAGCAACGGTGCGAGTTTTGGCATGGAAGCACCTCGTGACGATATCGGTCCCAAGCCGAGTCGACAGTATGCGCGCCGCGCCACGCGGTGTCCTCATTCGCAAAGCGCGTCCATGAGTGTCTCGTTGCTGACACACTCACACCAGGAGGCGCACATTCCGGCTCTTCATCATCGTTTGCATGTCGTGCGCTGTCAGCACAATGACGGGATCGTTTTGGCTGGCTGATGCGACGCACTGAACGAAAGGCACTCTTGACTTCGCCATCGAGCGCGCCGAGCCGTTGATTCCAGCGACCTGCTTGTTGTCGCGCGCCAGGAGAAGGAAGAGGGACGAGCCTGCGGTGAAGGTGCAAACGCAAAGCGGCCGTAGCGCTCAGTCGGCTGAAGCGAAGTGGGCCATCTGGTCTGCGTGAGCCTTCATGAAGGCGGGACGGGCTGTGGCGCGCGCGACGTAGTCGCGACAAGGGGGTTGCCTCTGCAGCCCGCCAAACCGGTCCACGAGGCGCAACACATCCGCCATGAGTATGTCAGCGATGGAGAAAGCGCCGGCCAGCCAGTCGCGCTCTGCCAGGACCCGTTCCATATGCTTGAGGCGGACCACCAGGAACTCGTCCAACAGCTTGCGCGCGGGCGTTTCGGCGGTGTCACCCAGGAACTTGAAAAAGGACCACGGCTGGGTTGCGGCCTCGACCGAATTGAGCGCGGCGAACAGCCACTCAGTCACGTGGCTTTGACCCTGCATCGAGACCCCACCACTGGAGCATTTGCGCCGGCTCTGTGAGCGCTGCGTAGACCTTGGCGGGACTCGCCCTGATCCTGCGCACGATGGTCACGCTCGGGAGGCGCTTGGTCATCGCTGGCCGTCCTTCTCGACGAGTGCAACGAGTCGATCGATGCTCACCGTCCAGAGGCGCTCGTACCGCTGGAGCCACGCCATCGCTTCCCGCATCGGCCCAACAGCGAGATGCACCGACACACTGCGGCCGACCTTTGCCCGCCGGATCAATCCCGCGTCGGATAAGACGTCCAGATGCTTCATCAGTCCAGGGAGCTTGAGCGAGAGCGGCCGAGCGAGCTCGCTTACGGATAGCCGGGGCTCATCTTTCAACCTCAGCAGGACGTGCCGGGAACCCTCGGCGCAAAATTGCGTTTTTACAGTAGGGAGAGAGTTGGTTGTTGTTAGAGCGACAGTCGCCAACGCCCCTGTGGAGTTGAACCCTAGCCATGGCCGTTCAGCACTTGAGTCGGCCGACCGCATCACTACCTGACCTTGAATTGCCGTTGCAAGGTGGGTTGCGCGCGGCCATTAACCACTCGCGGAGAAAGCCATGCGCAATCTTTCCCTAGCCTGTCTCTTGGTGCTTCTGAGCGCCTGCTCATTATTCGGCGGTGAGAAGGTCGACAAAGGTTATGTCGGCCCGGCCTCTTTGGATCAGGCGCAGGTCACACAGCTCCTGGAGCAGCAGGGCTTCTCGAACATTACCGGCCTGCACGAGAATGGCAGCGATTGGATCGGCGCGGCAACGAACCGGAACGGTCAGCAGGTCACCTTCGATATTGACAAGGATGGCACCATCCACAGCAAATAGCGCATCGAGTCGAGCCACCGCACAACAACGGCAAGCCGTAAATGATAAGCGCCGGTGCGGCCGGCGGAGTTCGGTCAGAGGAGGGGGTTCCGGACGGTGAGGGCGGGGAAGCGGGAGAAATCCCGATCGGCTGACCAGAGTTCGCGCACGCCGTGATGCAGACACAGTGCGGCGATCCGGCCATCGTGCACGCGCGGACCCATGACCTTACCCTGTTGCAGCAGGGTCGTCAGGCGCTCCCAGTACCCGGCACCTTCGTGCAGTAACGCGACGGTCGGGGAATCGAGCCAGGCGGACACTTGTGCGAGCGCCCGCGCGAGCTCGGTGGGCGGGGAGAAGATGCGCGGATGGGTGACGATCGCAAGGAATTCATGAATGCAGGGCCAAGGCAGTGCCCAGGGGTCGGGCCCTTCCGCCAGTTGGCGCACGGCGGCCAGGGCTTGCGTGTGCAACGGTGAATCTCGCCGATGCGCATACACCAGCAGGTTCGTATCCACCGCGATCACCCGCCGCGGTCCCCGTACGAGAGATCCCGGAGCTGCTCCCAGGGGAGCTCGCGCGCGGAGGGATGCAGCCCCTGTCCCGGAACGGACAGGTCCTTCAGGCGGAACGCCTTGCGCGCGCGACGCTCATTTAAGGCCAGCTGCAATCCCCGCTCCACCAGGGAGCGCACGGTAACCCCCTCGCGCTGCGCCACGGCCTTGGCTTCGCGCAGAAGCTGATCAGTAATGTCGAGTGTCGTCTTCATACGGTACACCATACTACACGGTATGGGTACCCATATCAAAGCCATCCAGCATCGCGGATGCGGGGGAGCCGGGTGCGGATCACAATACCAACGGAAGAGGGCACTTCGCAGGGCTCGCCGTGGGAAGCCAACGAGGAGAGGATATGGCTGATTTGGAGCGCTTCGTGCGCGCTCAAGATCCGGCTTTCGATCGGGTGTTGGCCGAGCTACGGCAGGGTCGGAAGGACGGGCATTGGATGTGGTTTGTCTTTCCACAGATCCAAGGGCTTGGCCATAGCGAGACGGCTCAGTTCTACGCTCTCTCGTCCCTCGAGGAGGCACAGGCTTACCTCCGTCATCCGATCCTGGGTCCACGGCTGCGGGAATGCACGCGGTCGGTGGTGGATATTGCCGGTCGGTCCCTCGAAGAGATCTTCGGCCACACCGATGCCCTGAAGTTCCGATCGTCGATGACGCTGTTCGCGAAGGCCACGACAGACAATGCGTTATTTGTGCGGGCTCTTGCAAAGTACTGCGACGGGCAGTTGGATGAAAAAACGCTCAAGCTCTTGGGCGGGACGGGCTGAGGCGAGGGCGTTTGTTCCCGTTCGACAAGGACGATCGCGCGGTTTGCTGGAGCGAGCTCATTGTGGTGGATTGAACTCGCTCGAGACATGTCCTGCGGCGCTCATCGTCGACCGGGTTCCTGCACTGCGGCGCCGAAAGTACCCGGGATGCGTTGAAATCCAGGCGTCCTGCCCCAAAAGGCCCGTTCTCATGTCCGAACGCGTGGTCAAAGGTGCGCTGGTTGGGATCCTGGTGATACTCCTCCTATGGGCGATGATTGTTTCCGTGGGACGGGCGAAGAAGGGCGGCACCGGTGCCGCCGCACTCAGTATTCTGCTCATGCTATTCGGCGGGGGTGTTCCGCCGCCGCAGCAAACGATCGAGGAGGCGCGCGAGGCGGACGGCAAGAAGCGCCGAGATCACCGTGGTCGGGACGGTGAGATGGAGGAGTGAGCCGTGAGCCGTGCAGTTGACGCACGTTCCGTGTGCGGTGGCTGTCGCCAGCGCAGCTGGTTGGGCTAGCGGACACTGGGTAACAGTACGTTCGGGCAAGGGGTCAGAGGTATCAGCCGGCAATCGCTCGATCCGTGCGAAAACAGAGAACTGCGTTGGTGCGCGATTCCGAGGCTTACGGCAGGATCGGGCCGCATGTTCTGGACCATCTGGGCTTTGCTGCTGATAGGCCACGGTGCCTTGTCGCGCTGGGTACAAGTCGCACCACGTCATCCCCTGGCGGCGACATTGAGCGATGTCTTGCTGATCGTGATCGGCGTCCTCACCGTGAGCCAGCTCCAAGGACTCACGGCCCCTGACATCCTGCGCGTAGGCGCCTTCTTCGTCGCCTTCGGCTACTCGGGCCGTCGGTTGACGAATACGGTTCTGGCGCGCTCGGCGTAGCGGGTCACGGCAGCGAACTCCTGTTTCGAGATGGCTGTCAGTAGCCTTCCGCCCGCAAGAATTGCTGCATCTGTGGGCATCGTGCCATGCGAAGTGGCACCGCCTGATCAGCGCGGGA
>CAZLYG010000211.1:7684-8714 GCA_964563075.1 uncultured Steroidobacteraceae bacterium
AGTGCAAAGTTGGCAGGGTCCAGAGCATACAAGGCCAGTAACGCCGCGAGCGGCCAGAGCCAGGCAGGTCTGTTGCGATGGCGCAGGGCGAACCAGAGTAGGGGCAGGTCCGTTCTCGCGAATCGCCAGATTCTGAATATTCGAAACATGGCAGTCTTCATGTGCTCGCAGGCACTGTAGATTTGGCGTCGTGCAGCGGATATTCAAGTCCGAGTGCGTGCAGGACAAGCGAGGACTGGACCCAGGCGTGCTCCCCAGTTCGCGCTGGCGGTATCACAGATGACATTGAGAAAGATCATTTCCAGCGCGTAGACGGGCGTCCACTCGTGGGGCGCTCGATGTGGCGCTGGCGGCTCCTTTCCCGTGCGGAGGCTGGTACCGGTCGGATCGGGCGTCCGTTCGACCGAAGGTGGGAAGAGTCCGTGGGCCTGTCCCGTCGTGCCGCTCTCTCGGGGTCGGCATCGTGCCCTGGACCCTACAGAACGCGCTGGAGAACGACTGGCGCGGTGATATTGGCGCCCGGCGAGCCGACCGCCGGGGCGGTTGGGGTCCATGTGTGGTGCGCAGGAGCCTTGGCTACAATCCCAAGGACTTCAGTGAAATCAATTATCTAGGTTTTCTCCTGTAGCGGACATCGCGGACCGTGAAACTCTCGGTTCCCGATGCGTCGATCTGTCCGAAATGCCGCCATGCATTAGGTTCCGATATCCTCGGATCGCACGTTCGCCTGATGGGCGCTGGACGCAGGTCAATGGAGCTATCCTCATCCCGCGAAAATGCGGGGTCATCTTTCAATACGCGGGATTGATGCCATGAGAAGACAATATCGCTCGTTCCTTTTTGCGTTGCTCGTTCCAGCATTGTTCCTCGTCAGCGCATTCGACGTCGCTGCGGCGGCTCAGGAACAAGCATCGCACGCGGCCAAGCAGGAGCTCTGGTCCAATCCTGCCACCTGGCCAGATGGCAGGGTGCCCCGCGCAGGGGACACGGTCACCATTGAAAAAGGCAAGGATGTGCTCCTCGACGTCAG
>CAZLYG010000212.1:0-8679 GCA_964563075.1 uncultured Steroidobacteraceae bacterium
TGCTGATGCGCCCAGATCTCATAGCCCAGCTGCTCGAAAGTCGCGTCGAAACTGTCCGCGCCCTCGTCGAAGAAGCGCTGCGCCGACGCGTTGACCACAATGCCGAACGGATAGGCATAGACGACTGCATCCGGCTTGGAGGAGCGTCGATCGACCGGCTCGCCGTGGAACATGTCGAACTGGCCGGCGAGGTCGGCGCCCACAGGCTGGGCGAGACGCATGCCGTCGCCACGATTGTTGGTGAGCGTGGGAGCGATCAGCGGCAGCTCGATGCCGCGCGGGCCCAGATGATGGCGGAGCAGATCCGGCGCGCCTTCGAAGCCGCCGCACGCGATCACGACGGCGCTCGCTTCAATGTGTCTTTTCCCGAGCGTGTCGCGTACATGCACGCCCGTGACCCGGCCGTTGCCGTCGGTACTGAGCGCAACCGCTTCTGTCTGATAATGGATCGCCGCGTGGGGCAGCCCGTCGATGACGGCTGCCAACGTATCTACGATCGCTACGCCGCCTGAGACCGGCATGCCCAGGCCGCCTCCGGTGTTACGGTTGGCGAAGGGCTGCTCGAAGTAGATCCAGGGAACCGCATGCCGATCGAGGAAGTCGAATGTCGCCGGGACCTGATCGGCGAAAACCCGGCAATACTCGAGGTCGGCCTTGCCCTGCGAGACGCGCTCCATCGTCTGGACGAAGTTGGGATCCAACTCCCGATGGGCGGTAATGCGAAACCAGCTGCTGGTCCAGCGTGTCGCCCCTCCACGTCCTTCGCGTGTGGCTCTCTCGAGCACGGCGATTCGAGCATCCGCCCCGACTTCGTCGGCAAAAGCTACGGCGGCCGCCAGTCCGGCGGCACCGCAACCAATCACGACCAGGTCATACTTCATCGGTGCGCCTTGCCGGTCCGGCTTTAAAGTCGACCCGGTTGCCGGTGTCGATCCAGACGCTCTTCACCTCCGTGTAGGCATCGAGCGCCCCCGAGCCCATCTCGCGTCCGATGCCGCTCTGGCCAAAGCCGCCGAAGGGCAAGGTGTGGCCGAGCACGCGATAGTTGTTGACCCAGACGGTCCCGGCACGAATTCGCTGCAGCATCCGATGTGCGCACCGCAGGTTCTCCGTCCAGATACCCGCGGCCAGGCCGTAGCGCGTGTCGTTCGCGATCCGGACTGCCTCGTCCTCATTGGCGAACGGGATCATGGCGGCCACCGGACCGAATATCTCTTCGCGCGCGATGCGGCTGTCACCCGGCACGTCGCGATAGACGGTGGGTGCGACAAAGTAGCCCTGCCGCTCGAGCCGCCGGCCGCCGGTGAGGCAGGCCAACCTTTCTTCTCTGGCGATTGCAAAATAGGAGAGGACTTTCTGCAGCTGCGGGTGCGAGGCCAGGGGCCCCAATTGAGTGGTCGCATCGAGAGGATCACCGGCGGTCATGCGGCCCGCGCATTCCGTGAGCATTTCGCACACGCGGTCATACACTGGCGCCTGCACGAGCACGCGCGAGCCGGCGATGCATGTCTGTCCGGTGGCGGCAAAGATGCCGGCCATCACGCCGTTCACCGCGCTATCCAGATCGGCGTCGGCAAATATGATGTTGGGGGACTTGCCACCCATCTCCAAGGTCACCCTGACGCTACGCCTTGCAGCCTCGGAGGCAATGGCCTGGCCCGTCGCGGTCGAGCCCGTGAACGCGATCTTGGCCACGCCCGGATGCGCGACCAGCGCTGCGCCCGCCTCACGGCCTCCCGTGACTACGTTGACGACGCCATCGGGGATACCGGCCTCCCGTACGAGCTCGGCGAGCAGTTGTGTTGAAGTCGGAGTGACCTCGGAGGGCTTGATGACAATGGTGTTGCCAGCCGCCAAAGCCGGAAACAGCTTCCAGCCGAGCAGGCCGAGTGGCGTATTCCAGGGAGTGATCGCCGCGACGACGCCTACCGGCTCCCGTAGCGTAAAGGTCGTGAACCCGGCACGCGGAGAGGGCACCGTGGCGCCATTCATGGTCTCCGCCAGGCCGCCGAAGAAGCGGCAGTCGGCCGCGACCGCCCCTATTCCCGGACCCATTTCAGAGATGAGCTTGCCGTTCTCGAAGATCTGTTGGCGCACCAGTGCGTCGGCTTCGCGTTCGATCAGATCGGCGAGCCGAAACAGTGCCCGCGCTCGCTCGCCCGCCAGGCGGCCAGACCAGCGACCGTCGGCAAAGGCATGGGCTGCCGCGGTGACCGCTGCGTCGACGTCGGCCGGTTGAGCATCCGCGATCGCGCCCCAGTCCGCTTCCGTGAACGGATCACGCGCCGCAAACACGCTCCCACTCTGCGCCGCGCGCCATTGGCCATCGATCAGGAGTGGAAATCCGGCGCCGGACACCCCGGATGAACGCAACTGGAGCATCGGCTGAGCGCGCATGGGAGCCACTGTCCTCGGTGAAGCGATGAAATGGGACGTGCGTAGGAGAACTTACCACGTGCCCGGCTCTGCATCACAGAGCGCGGATGTTGCCCAAGCTAGTATCCGGCGCGGCAGAGGTTTCCCGCGGGAGATAGCTCGTGCGGCACGCTGGAATTCGAGTCTCGCTGCAGCTGGCACTTGTGGCCTGTACGGGCCTGTGGCTGACCGGGTGCACCACACGACACTACTTCGTCGCGACCGTGTCCATGGAATCTTCCGATGAGGAGCACGATTCGCTGGTCGCCAAGGTAAAGACGCTCGAGCCCGGCATGCTTGCGGAGAAGTCGCCGGCTGAAAGGCAATGGACGTTCTACAGCGGCAAGGAGCTGGTGACGGGGTCGTTGATCCACCTCGGCACGGAGCGCGAGCGTCTGGAGTTGATCGTGCGGAACGGCTTTATCATCAGCGCGCATCGCAACATTCAGATGATCCGGGTGCGCACATTTTTGTGCGGCAACATCAGCGGCCACGGCGACTTCTGCGGCACTGAGCAGTTCAACCAGTGCGAGGTTTGGGGAAGCCACTCGCTGCGCAAGAGCTGCCCGTATATTGCCCTCGAGCCTACTGCTGCCGAGCGCGCCTCCGCTGCGCGCGCCGCTGTGTTTGTTCAGAAGGCGACCGCACACACTGCGGGTCCGCCACAGGTCGTCCACCGGAGCGCAGGAGAGGCGGTCGCGGCCGGCGAGCCGCAGAAGTAGCGGCGTCGGACTAGCCTTGGACTAGGGGTGGACTAGGGGGGCTTCTTTCCCTTGTCGGTCCGACGTAGGCCCACGCTCTGCGCGTTGCCGAACAAGATCGTGTATCTCAGCGGTGTCCTGTTGGAGCTGAGGAAGGGTGCATATCTCACACCGCTCCATCAGCTCTTCCGCGATAGCCTATCGCAGCGTTTTGCACACTTCCTGGCTCGCATTACCCTGCCGGATCCGGAAGAAGAAAAGCAAGAAGCGGTTACTGCGCAGCCACGGTTTCTGCGGGTTTGACGGGTCTTCACCGTCGGCGTCGTATCACGCCGGATTGGAAAGAATCATTCGACGTTCTGCACCTGCTCGCACGGTTCCTGCGTAACCATCTGATTCTGCGCGGTAACGTCTCCAGAGCCGCTGCGGTAGCTACATGTCTAGCTACACGGCTGGATCTCTGGCGACTTCACGGAGCCCAGTGCGGCACCGCCATTGCCGGGTCGCGTCCCCGATGCAGCGTAGCAGCAGAAGCCGAATAGAAGCGCAAAGGCGACGCCGGGTACAAGCGACAGCGCTCCCTTCAGAGAGGGCTGCGAGCCGAAGTACCCGGCTCGCGCGGCTGCAATCGCTGCCCACGACCAGACAAGCGCATATAGAGCGGAGACCGCGTACGTCAATAGGGTGCCCCATCGAGCGCGCAGCCCAACCCCAACGGCAGCCGCTAGCGCAATTACTGGAACAAGCGCCCGCCACCACAACCCGTATCCCGTCGCGTCCACGACGCCGTAGATGCCGTAGCTCAGCAGAAAAAGAATCGCGAGCGGCAGACGCAGGTTGATGCAGCGGCGGCTCAAGACAAAAAGCGCAAGTGCCAGCAGAAGGACGAACGTAAGTAACGGGGACACGATCGAGTGGGTGTGGCATACCCATTCAATCAACGTGGGTCGCGGTGTGCGGCCACAAACGGTCATCGAGAGCTGAACCGCGCCGTAGAAGGCGACAAAAAGCGAAGCAAGCAGCCGAACGGTGGCTTTGAACACACTCATGAGTTGCCGCCATCATCGGTGTGGATTGCCGCGTAGAACTCATCGACGCACTGGCCGCATATCCGGGGCTCATTCCCAATTATGGTTTGGACTTCCAGTGGCGTTCTTCCGCAGAATGAGCAGGCGTTCGCACGCAACTCAGCTTCGTTTATGGCACGCGCCTCCTCGAAGCTCGTTTCGGCTGGGACCCACTTGGCACTGACACCGTGGTACGACCGTTCAATGGCTGACTTTGCGTGTGCGATTGAGGCGTAGCCCCCCGCGATCCCCAGCGGTTCCCAGTCGTCCGCGCAGTGTTGAATCGCGAACTCAAGAGTGTCGAAGTCCTGACAGATGGCCAGGCGTGGAACCTTACCAAGCCACTGGCCGTCGACGTTTAGAGTTCGCCGTTGCTCGAAGACGACGGATTCGTCGGCCTCGGCATACTCAACGACGTGCAGGCCGGCGAGAACGGGAGGAGGTGCTTCCATGTGCCGAATGACCTAACTATTCACGCACTTTCTGACGGCAGTGGCCTGTTCTGAGGGACTACCCATTGGCTGGCTGCCACTATCTGCTTCCGGCGCCCTTCGGTCTTATTTCCCACAACGAGGCCGTGTGCAGGATCGTTCGGCTGCGGGTCCCTAACGACTATCTGGCTTAGCGTACGGACAAGACCCGCCGTGAACCCAACGAGTCCGTACCCTTCGTGTCCCGCAAGGGCGGCACTTGCCGGCAAACCCTCTGCCTCCAAGACGCTCGTAAGGTGCACCGACATGGGAGAACCATCCTGGCTGTCCTGAAAGGCCGCCTTTGATGGTCGCCAGAGTCCCCTGTTGTGATCGGGAACAATCCAATCGGGTCGAACACGTCGCAGCAGCTGTTCTTCGTTCGCTATTGTCGCGTCGTCGACGTACGGCAAAACGACCCCCTCCCTAGCGCCCCAGTAGCTTGCCGTTAGCTCCGCGAGGTCAGTTCCCGGATGGCCGCCTTGAGCCGAAGGAAATCGTAAAGCAGGTCGTCGTCTATCGCGCCTAGTACGCCACGGAGGTCTTCAAGGCACACGTGGATAGTTGTGGAAGAGACCCACCGTACTTCAAGGTCTATTCCGCGTGTGTGCCACTCAAGCTGGACTGAACCATCGGACGTGGGAACGACCGAAGGAGCAGGCGTCTTGGATCGTGCCAGCTCGCGAAGAAGACTTCGAGCCTCAGTCAGTGACTGACGGTTAATTCGCGGAGCACCGTAGCTATCCCAGTTCTTATCGAGGTGGCGCAATGCATCTAGCTCAGCCAACACCCGGTTGAGCCATCGTGGTTTTGACCTCGAACTAAGCGAATAGGTCCAAGGACTCGGCGACGATTCCGGGACTTGGAAATCACTCAACGCACCGGAATCGTATCCCGATGGGAGTAGGTCGGAATTCAGACAGGTTTCTTCCGCCATATCGCATGCGCCTCGTCGGTGGTCATTTTGTCAAACGACAGGACAATTTCTCGGTGAGCCAGTTCAACAAACGCCAACATTCCAGCCTCACCCTCGCCGAGCGGTCGTCCACGGGCCGTCAAAGTGAAGACGAACACAGCCTCCTCATCTGCACTGCCCGCCTCGCTTCTAAAGCCCGACTGAATTAGGGCGTGCAGCCTGCCCAGAAACTCTCCCTTGTCGCTCTCGATCACGTAGGAAGCTCTGAGATTGACTGACTCGGGTGCGCGACCGATCAGCGTGTCCCGCGACCATCCACGAAACATTCGTCCGAGATCGCCATGTGTATGCCACGCCTCACCCATCACGATGTTGTTGATGTAACTGACCTCAACTTGATTCACGACGGGTTGCCCGATGCTTTCGTCCTTCAAAAACGCACAAAAGGACCGGTAGTCGTCCGTAAATCGAGGTCGGATTGACTTGTCGAACCGCGGGTAGGTACCCGGTGAGTTGGGAACCCGACGCCAATTCCGAATAAAACGATCACTCTGGACCTGCACGAGCTGGTCACCAGCTTCGTTCAAGAACCACAGCCTGACCGTCGGTTCGCGCTCAACCTCAAACCGGAATTGCGGCTCTATCGTGGAACGAATGCCGAGCCGCTCCACCACGGGGGGTAGCGCAGGGTGCTGTTCCGTCTTGGGATATTGGTCCCGAAAGCGCTGCCACAAGAGGCCCATCTGCGGGATCGCGAACTTGGGCAACGGTTCAAATTGAGCCGAGACCACGACCTCCGTTACTGGAGGGCCTTCGAAAGCTGGCAGGGCGGTTATGGTGTCCATAGTTCGGGGAGCTGCTTCCGTAGACGGGACCTTCTCGCTCCCGGGGCTCCAGGTGGCAGTTCAACTCTACCGAGTGCCATCTACCACGGCTATTGGGCCTCTCCGCGGCGCACTTCGAGACTGTACACATTGTGCAACCAAGATTTGCCATGATCAAGGCGTGGCGGTTCGCAAATTCGGGCTGCAAGGCGGGATAAATGCGAATTTCTGCCTGATAATGTCAAAAATGCAACCAAGATTTGCCAAGAGCTATCGGATTACCAAGGACGGGCGCCTTTCAATAGCTCCGGATCTGGCTCCCATCTGGCTGGCAGAGGTGCGTAAGCGGGAGGTCTACTGCATACCCATGGCCTGGACCATGCCCCTTGATTTGGCGGCCGGACGGGAGCTCGAAGCCTGGTACGTCTGGAACGCCGAGGAGGGCCAAGAGGACTGGCCCATGTCGCCCCAAAGCGTCCGTGATGATACCGACCCGGTCTCCACAAGACTGAGAGCCCTCATGTACCCAGGTTCCTTACAACGGATTGGGAGAACATGTCGGCTCAGCTGTGCCGGCCTTCTTCATTCGTTAGCGACCCAGGGACATCAGTCGTTGTGGGTCGCACCTGAACAGACGTCGATTTCCATCTGGACGCACTACGCTTTCAACAGCCATTTCGGCACCCTGCACGAGACATAGCGATTGGCGTTTGGCGTCGGGCCACCTGAGCGCACGGCCCATCAAATCGATCATCTCGACCGACCCGATAGCCAGGACCAGAACGACTGCGGTGCCGCTAAGGACGCTGTACGCCTGAGACAGAGGAACGGCAGTCCTCTTCGCCTGGGCCTTGCTGATCGCCCCGTGCGCGGTCCTACGTCACTACGTCAAATCTGAGTCCGTGTCGAAACGCCATCACAGCGTCGCGGCCCTTCGCGCATTTCCTAACTTAGCCTCGATGGCACCTACGTTCCAATTGAGTGTTTGCTCTAGACACGTCGCACACGCGGCGTGCTACACATTGCGGACATCTCGCTATCCTGCCATCACTCTATCCCAACACCGAGAGAGTCTTCGAGCGGCGATGGAACGGAGGCCGACGCAGTCTTGCGATGGCATAAAAGATTTGACGCGTTAGCAAAAAACACTCGCGCGAACAGACTCCTCGGGAGGCGGTGGATCTACCGTTGTTTCGGCCGTCGATTCTCCACGTCTAGCGAATGATCGAAGAATTTGATCGTGTTGAAGTACTTTTGCTCGGTACCCAAAGGTACTCGGTGCCGGGCCAGAAACCCGAGCAGCTTTACGCGTGGTTCCACGTTGTCATTCCAAGGCCGCAGGCTTTTGACCAGGAATATCTTAGGCCAGTTGATGGCGTACGTATCGAGTGCTTCCTGCCCGCGCATGGGCACTTGGAACCGGACGAAAGCCCATTCCTTGGTGTCTTGGTTCTTCGAGAACATACGGTCCAACTCGATGAACGAGTGTGGGGAGAAGTGGACGCCCATCCAATCGCTGCGCTCGTACCACTGGGCTGCGTCCGTTACAGCATCACCCATGACTGTGTTGGTGTCCTCATCGACGTAGAAACTGCCAAGAGCTGCGGCGCCCCGGAACAAAAGACCACCGGCGAGGGAATCAACCAGGAATTTACGCAGCAGCGCAGCAAATGAGGTTACTTTCGAGAAACCGATTGGGTGATCTCCGCAGCGAAGAACTATGACAATCGTGTCATTGAACGTGAAGATCACGAGCTCGCTAGGTTCGATTTTGACCGACCCATGCGCGTCCTCCACCCACTCGCTCAGCTCAGTGAGAACTCGCTCGCGCGAATGCAGAAACCTTTCGATCTCAGATTCGCTGTAGTTCGACGCTCCGAGGGCATCGAGTATTGCTACCGCGCCGTACTGCTTCTCGATTCTAGGCATTGTTGTTTCCTGTGATCTCCGCAGGTACTGCGGCCAGACTTTGCTGGCCGCTTTCAACGCTTTAGGTTAAGCCGATCAACGGTAATCGGCTTGGCCTGTTCTCAGCGCACCGCCTGACGTCGCAGCGGTGTGATCTTCAACTCGGCATGCTCAATTTCTACTAGCACCGCTGTCCACTTCTCCAATGCGGCGCGGCGCTCGTGGAGGTAGTCGTGCGTGTTGTAAGTCCCCTCTACGCCTCTGAGCTTGTGACCCAAGCAGCGCTCGGCGACTTCGCTCCTGACGCCGAGGCTTGCGAGATGCGTCCGCATAGTGCGCCGTAAATCATGGAGGGTGAAATGCGCAACACCGTGCTCG
>CAZLYG010000213.1:0-8646 GCA_964563075.1 uncultured Steroidobacteraceae bacterium
GATAGAGCGCGATCGGCTCGCCGGCGAAGCTGCGCGCGATCACCTGGCCGGGCTTCAGATCGTCGGCCCATGCCACTGCGTACCAGTAATCCGGGTGGGCACCCACGCGTCGCAGATCGAACGCGGCGGGCGAGTTAGCCGGTCGCAGGGTGACTGGGTTCGAGGCTTCTTCCGACATAACGCGCTCCAGGCAACGATCCGGAAGCGCCTGTGCAGCGCCCCCCTGAACCTGAGGGACGGTAAAGTGTTGAGGCGGCAATCGCAAGCTGTGGCTGGCCAGGCTGCCGCCGGCGCGCGACTCGCCGCGACTGCTCGAATGAAGATGATAATCCCGGCCTAACTCATTGGTGGGACTTCGAAAACAGGCGCCCTGGAAGTCGGGCGCCTGGCTGAGCGAGTGGACTGGACGGAACCGGCGCTACTGTGCCGGAGGTGGCCCCGAGGGCCGGGGCAGCTTGGACATCGCGTCCTTGCAGCCGGCGCTCAGTTTGTCGGCATTGCTGCGCAGGCAGGCAAACACCTCCCGGCCCTGCTTGTCCCCGCACAGCGTCTTGCTGTCGTCGGCGCACGCCTTGCGGAAGGCGTCACGCGCCGCCTGCTGTTCGGGCGTCGGTGCAGGTGGCTGTGCTTGAGCTGCAGCGGCTGCCAACAGCGCGGCTGCGAAGACCATCGTACGCATTTTCATGTTATCCCCCTTGATGGGAAGGCTGATCCCGGTTGGATTAGAGCACATGTACCGCCCAGGCAGCGGGCATCGCGGGCACCCACCGGGGCGTGGTCGCCGCGCAAACAGTTACAATTGCCGGGCGTGTATGGCCGCGGAGCGCGCCGGTAACACGCCGGAGCGTCCGCCATCGCAGCATGAAGGGAGCGACGTCCTGCAGGCGGCAGCTAGTGAGCACCGCCCCTGCTCAGCCGCTCAGTGACCCCCGATCCGCATGCGTGTGCCACCGGTCTTGGGATCCTTGTACTCCCTGTTGGAATCGCACACGTATTCGAGCATCTTGTAGTGCGGCAGGCGCGTGTAGGCGTAGGTGAAGGTCCAGGGGGCCGTCAGATAGACCGGATCCTCGACGGTGATCTGGTCTTCGAAGAAGTCCGGTGTCGTCATGTGGATGCGTTCGTGGATGCGCATCTGGTCGCTATGGGGAACGCCGCGGAAGAGCACCGTCTGCTTGATGCCGACCGTATCCACGATCAGGGTGTTGCCCTCCCAGTGGCCGACCGAGTGGCCCCAGTAGCCCGGCTCCGCATCCTCGATGGGGATCTGCTTCTCGTTCAGATAGATCCGCCGTACCTGGTTGTAGGCTTCCTGCATGATCGTGACCTGACCCGGAGTCTGCAGCACCTCCATCGGGAACATGCCGATCATCATGGTCGGCATGCCGTCGGGCAGGCATTTCACGTAGTCGGTGAATGGCGGCTCGCCACGTGCGTCGGCCTCTTTGATGGCCTGCTGCTTGGCTTCCCAGTCTGGCTTGTATTGTGGCTTCAACGGGGGCGGCGGCACGGGGGGAGGAGGTGGCGGCAGTTTCGGGTCCGGTTTCTCGCCCAATTGCGGGTAGCGGTTCCACGTTCCCGTCAATCCATGCACGGCGGCAGGAGAGGACTCGATCGCCTCTATCGGCGAGTCGCCCTTGGCAGCCCCCGGGGCGGGTGCCGCCAGCGCGGGCACGACGGCGCCGAGGCCGATCGCCACCAGCAGGCACACCGACCTGGACACGGTCACAGGCGAATTTCGTGTTGGGTGCAACATGGTCGTCCTACTTGATGTTCGCCTTGCCGGCCGGAGCGCCATTGGCGAACACTCTCCCATCCGGCAGCGTCACCTGCTTCAGCAAACCGCCGGGCTCGCCTGTCTTGAGGGGCGCGATAATCACCGTGATCTTGTCGCCCGGCTTGATCATGTTGAACTTCCAACCGATGCGATCGAGGATGCCGGGATTCGCACATTCGACCGTGTAACCCTTGCTGATGCCGTCGGAGCCGATCGCGTCCAGCTCGATATAGACGTGGGGATTGGACCATTCGAAGCTCTTCACCGTGCCCGCGAGCTTGACCTGGTGGTCGCTGTCGAACATCGCGAACGAATGGTGCGCAAACGCAAGGCCGCTTGCCCCGAGAGCCGCCGCTGCCGCGCTCCACCCCAACAAGCGCCGGCAGGCCCGGATTGACTGTCCCATGAGTTGTCCCCCTTCTGGCACTCACGCCGCGAGGCCGACAGCCAGTCGGCTTGGCATTTCTTGACACGGTCCTTAAGGTAACCGCGCGTCACGGGCAAATCGATTCCTTCGCGAATCGTGTCCACCTCGGAGACACGACGCGCCTCAAGCCGGCCGTCGGCGGCTGGCCTCTTTCGTCGCTAACACGCCATCGCCCTGGATCCGCACCGCAAACCCGGCATTCCGCAGTCTCTGGGCCACCTCGCCGGGCACGTCGCGCCCGCTGGTGAGCTTGTTGGGGGAACCGGTGTAGTGAAACAGCCGTCCGTTGTGGCGCAACACTCGCGCCAGGGCCGCATAGAAGACCCCTGAATAGAGCTCGCCGGCGATGCCGAAACGCGGCGGGTCGTGGAGCACCGCATCGATCGAAGCGTCGGGGAGCGAGTCAATGTGCTGCGTGATATCCGCTTGGATGAGCCGCATTCCGGCGCCTTCGACCGGCGACCAGGGATTGAGCGTACGCAGCCAGATCACGTCAGGGTTCTTTTCACAGGAAATGACCTGCTCCGCGCGCCCCTGGACACACCAGGCCGCGAAATAGCCCAGTCCGCCACAAGTATCGAGAACGACCTTGCCCTGCGGACGTACGTATCCGACCTTGATTTCGGCGTCCGCGTAGGGGGAAACATGGGCCGTGGGGAGCATCTTGATGCCGTCGATTTCGAAGGTGGGAGGCCCCCACTCGGTGGGCACGAGTTTGGTGAGTGACGCGGTGAATCGGGCCGCGGGCCGGAAGTCCAGGCCGGACCAGTAGTAGATCGTGCGCTCCTTGCAGGTCCGCAAGTACGGGAACGCCTGCCCCTGCCAGGTCCAGCTCTCAGACCCGATTTCCACGCTGGTGCGGGAACGCTCCAGGTCGAGCGAGCACTCGAGAGTCCGCACGCCGCTGTGGGCAGCGTCGTGCAACTGAGCATGTACCTCGGCTGTGAGCAGTGGGCGGCCCGTTGAGCTCGTCAACATGTTCGCCCCGTGTCAGACCCTCAATTGGGGGTCGCCGCGGTTGAAGCGGGAGCGGCAGCGGCAATTTTCGCCGCCGTGGACGCTGGCGCGGGTGATCCGGAGGTGGGGGTGGCCACTGCTGGCGTCGACGGCGCGGCGGCGGGCGACGCGCGCGCGGGCGTCGTCACCCCGGTCCCCGGCGATGGAGGTGCAGGAGTCGCTGCTGCCGGCGTCGACGGCGCGGCGGCGGACGACGCGTGCGCGGGCGTCGTCACCTCGGTCCCCGGCGATGGAGGTGCGGCAGTCGCTGCTGCCGGCGTCGACGGCGCGGCGGCGGGCGACGCGTGCGCGGGCGTCGCCACTGCGGTCGCCGGCAGCGCCGGAGAGGCAACGGTGGTCGGCACGGGCGTCGTGGGCATACTGGGCGCCGGCGGCGCGCTCGGAGCCGGCACTGGCGTGTTGTCGGGTGTGGTGGACTGCGCTGCGTGCCTGACCTCGGCGCGCGAGGCTTCATCCGGGGTCGGGGGGAGCGTCTGTGGCGTGAGAGCCGTTGCATTGACGACAGACGGATAGTCACGAAGCTTCACATACAGCGGCCCGTCGGTCGGGTGCGGCACGGGCAGCGCATAACCGGGGAAGCCATCCGGAACCTGCACCGGGTGCGCAAACCTGGAGTCGTTGGACACGGCCTCGACCAGGAACAGATTCGCTCCGGAGAGCCTGCAAGCCAGCTCCGCCGTCGCCGGACACTTCAGCTCGCGCAGTACAGGCAAACGCACGAGCGTGGCCAGCGGATGCCAGTCGCCCGCCGCGTCGCCGGACACGACACGGAACTGCAGCGGTCCGAACGTGGAGGTTCCGAAGGCCTTCGATGGATCGAGTGTGGCCACGGCAACGCGCGCATCCTCCAGCATGATGCCGCCATTGCTCACGCTGAGTGTAGTCGTGGAGCTGCCGTCGACGGTGCCGACCTCCACTTTGTCATCGTGCGTGAAGCCATTCGGTGACTGCGAGCGCAGCGAGAACGTCAGTCGCGCATCCTGCGGGAGCTCATCGGGGTCGGCGAGTTGTATGTTGCTCGCACTGCTGGACGCGGATGGCTGCACGCTCTTGCCGATAAGCGTTGCGTTGGGACGCGGCGCGTTCACGGCAACGGCGAGCGTCAGGGCACGCCCGTCCTTCAGCATGACTTTGGCCTTGGTGGATTCGCCGTGCGGCAGGGAGCTGGCCGCCCCCGGGTCCTGCGCCACCATGGCAAGCTCGTCCTTGCCCTGGCCGGTGGTGAGCTTGCCGGGCAGGAACACCACATTCTGCAGCGCCAGGCTCGCCACTTCGTCCAGGCGGCTGCCCTGCAGAACGCCGTGATCCTCGCCGGCATACAACGTGAAGTGCTCGAGGTGCGCAGCTTCCGAAAAAGCGTGCAGCGAGACGTGCTGCGGCTGGCCACCGCCGTGCTGCGCGACCAGCAGCGTGATCGGGCCCGGCTTTGCTTCTTGCAGCGGCAGTTTCACCTCCACCTCGTTGGGCTTCACGGTCTTCCAATCGACCTTGAGCTCCTTGCCGTCCGCGTCCTGGAACATGACGCGATCGACGCAGCTGACACTGCCGGCCTCCAGGTGGACCGTGTCTTCGCGGCCGACGACCAGCGCGCCGTCGTCCGCGCCGGCCAGCGACCAGTCCTGGGCGTGGGCGTTCACCAGCTCGAACGTCGGCCCGGAGTATTTCTCGAAACCCCAGAATCCCTGCAGGGCGCCGGCAATGTGATCGCCGAGGCTCGCGGTCGCCAGAGTGGCGGTGTTGACCACGAAGCCGCCCTGCTGCGCATCCGCGTGCGCCGGCAGATCGAAGGTCTTGCCATCCTTACCTGACAGTCGCAGCGTCACGTGGTGCGCGTACTGGGTGGAGAACACCAGGGGCGCTCCCTCCACCGGCAGAACGAGAGTGTCCTTGCGGGCACAGTAGATTTCCTTGGGGTCTACCGCATGCAGCGGCGGGAGCTGCGCACGCTCGACCGCCGGCAGCGCGATGACCAACACCGACTTGGGGTCGCGAAACGACGGTGGCGTGTTCAGTGTCAGCGCCAGCTCGTCCGCTTGCAGCGAGGACAGTGCCGGGATGTACTGATAGCGCGCGGTGTGGAATGAATCGAGGATGCGGGCAATATCCAACACCGAAGCGATGTAGGGGCTGTAGTAACCGTAGCTGAGCTGCGGGGTGTAGCTGGCCTCCATCGCCAGATCGCTCGCGGGTCCGCTGGTGAGCGCTTCGACCATGGAGGTGCTGTGGCCGTCGTTCAGGATCAGGGAGTCCTGGCCCGCCATGAGGCACGGCGCCTGCAGCTCGGGGATCTTGTCGAAGCATTTCGCGTCGACCTTGATCGCGAGGCTGCGCGCCAGCAACGGTGCCACGTCCTTGAGCTTGGCGGGGTCGGATGCGTTCAGTGCGCGGATTGCGGCCAGGTGAGCATCCAGGCGCGAGCGGTCCAGGGTGGCCTGATTCAGGTCCTGGGAGGCCCGCACGAAGGCACCGGGGCGCCCGCGCACGGCGCCGACCACGGTACGGAAATCGCCGCCTGTCTCGGGAGCCAGGAAGAGCAGCACTTGCTGAGCTTCCGCCGGCACGGTCAGGCTCAGGCCTTCCTGCGCGCACTGCCGCGTCCACGTCTCACACTGGAAGAACCAGCTTTTCGGCGGCGGATTGGTCGCGCCGCGCAGGAATGCCGCGATCAGCAGGTAATGCGCTGACTGTGTCGTCGGCAGGTCGGCGCGAATCGACAGCTGATCGCCGGCCGCGAGATTGGGCACTTCTGCGATCGGCAGTGTCTGCCCCCCGCGACTGACTTTGACCTGCAGACTCGGACCGGCGAGATCGAATGGCGCCGGGTCAGCGTGTACGGCCGCGCCGCTGAGCACAGCCAGCAGGCCCGCGGCGGCAGTGAAGAGAGCTCGCGCGTTCACATTCATGGCGCGCATTTTAGGCATACTTGACGGGAAGTTTGCAGAACGCACCCCGCAGAACTTTTATCAAGGAGCGCGCTCCGTGCTGTATGCGATTCTCTGCTACAACTCCGAGGACATGGTGTACTCCTGGCCAAAAGAACAGGAGGACGCGACGATGGCGCGGCTTTCGGCCGTGCAGCAGAAGTTGGCGCAGGCCGGACGCCTCGGCCCGGTGGCGCGTCTCATGCCGACGACAACGGCGACGACGCTACGCAAGGACCGCGAGCCCGCGCTGGTCACGGACGGACCGTTTGCCGAAACCAAGGAACAACTGCTCGGCTTCTACATCGTGGATTGCGAGGGACTCGAGCAGGCGCTCGCGACCGCGCGCGAGCTGGGCAATGCCAACCCCGGCGGCGCCTACGAGATCCGGCCGATCGCCTTGTTCAATCCTCCCGGTCCCGGCTTCGATTCCAGGAGCGGCCCGCGGTGACGAACGCCGCCTGGATCGAGGCGGCATTGACTTCGGCGCGCCCGCAGGCGATCGCTGCGCTGCTGCGCTACTTTCGTGACCTCGACGTTGCCGAGGAGGCATTCCAGGACGCCTGCCTGCGCGCGCTCAGAACCTGGCCGCAGAAGGGAGCTCCGCGCGATCCAACGGCATGGCTGATCTTCGTCGGCCGCAATGTCGCGGTCGATGCCGTGCGCCGTCAACGCAAGCTGCAGGAGTTGCCGCCCGAAGAGGCACTCACGGATGTGGAGGATACGCAGTCAGAGCTGGTCGAGAAGCTCGACAGTGCGGACTACCGCGACGATCTGCTGCGCCTGTTGTTCGTCTGTTGCCATCCGGACCTGCCGGCACCTCAGCAGATCGCTCTCGCCCTGCGCGTCGTCTCCGGCCTCTCGGTGCAACAGATCGCGCGCGCATTCCTGGTCAGCGAAGCGGCGATGGAGCAACGGATCACGCGCGCCAAGAACCGCATCGCCTCCGGCACAGTGCCTTTCGAGACGCCAAGCCCGGCCGAGCGCGCTCAACGGCTGGGCATCGTGGCGACGATGATCTATCTGCTGTTCAACGAGGGCTATTCGGGTGTTGGGCAGGGCGCGCCCTTGTGCGAGGAAGCGATCCGACTGGCGCGGCTATTGCTGCGGCTGTTTCCGAGCGAGCCCGAGATGATGGGATTGACTGCGCTGCTGCTGTTGCAGCATGCACGCGCCCCCGCACGAAGCGATTCCCGGAATTCGGTCGTGCTGCTCGAGGATCAGGATCGAAGCCTCTGGGACCGTCAACTGATCGCGGAAGGGACCGCCCTGCTGGACAAGGCGGTGCGTCACCGCAGGCCCGGTATCTATCAACTCCAGGCAGCGATCGCCGCGCTACATTGTCGGGCCGCGCGGGCCGAGGACACCGACTGGGCGGAGATCGACCTGCTGTATGCCACCCTGGAACGGCTGCACCCCTCTCCCGTCGTGACTCTCAACCGCTCGGTCGCGGTCGCCAGAATCCGCGGCCCCGCAGCGGCGTTGGCCATGATCGAGCCACTCGCGGCGCGGCTGTCCGGCTATTTTCATTTTCATGGCACGAAGGGCGCATACTTGCAGCAGCTGGGCCGGGACGAGGAGGCGCGCGAGGCCTTCCAGTGTGCTGTATCGCTGGCGGGTTCGGCGGCCGAGGCGGCCCATATCAGGATGCACCTCGACCAGCTGGCGAAGGAACCGGCGCGAGCGACTCCCCCGGCGGGGAAAAACGCCGACTAACGGCCCCAAAATGGGCCGAGCACAAAAAAACCCTGCCCGGGCTGTCGGCCAGGCCAGTGCAGTTTCGTCCTGGGGATAACAACGATGATCGGGAGTGCCCCATGAATAGCCCCGCAAATGCCTCTGTGAGTACCCCTGCCGTCGGCGCCCTGCCTTCGTCCGCGGCGCGCCTCTGGACTGCACGCAGCCTGAGTCTGCTGGTCATTCTCTTTCTGCTCTTCGATGGCATCACCAAGGTGTTCAAGGAAAGTCATGTCATCGAGGCTTTCCAGCGCTTAGGTGTTCCCGTGGGTCTGGCGCCGGATATAGGGATCCTGGTGCTGGTCTGCGCCATCGTGTATGCCATTCCCCGCACCGCCATCCTCGGCGCCGTTCTGATCACCGGCCTGCTCGGCGGCGCCGTCGCAACCCACGTGCGGGCCGGCAGCCCGGCATTCGAGGCGTTCGTGTTTCCGGCTATGATGGGAGCGCTGACCTGGATTCCCCTGTGGCTGCGTGATATCCGCGTGCGAGCACTCTTATGAACGCCTTGCGCCGTGTTGCGGAACAACTTGCGGGACACGCCTGCGTCGGCCTGTTGGGTTGTCTGGCACTGGTGTATCCGGCAGTCTGCCTGCAGGCAGCGGTGTCGGCCGCGGGCACCGACTGGCCGAGCTACAACAACACTCTGACGTCCGAGCGCCATTCGCCGCTGCGTGAGATCGATGCCGCCCACGTGCAGAAACTGCAGATCCTGTGCACGTTCGACACCGCAGAGACAGGCGGCTTCCAGACGGGGCTGATCGAGG
>CAZLYG010000214.1:0-1285 GCA_964563075.1 uncultured Steroidobacteraceae bacterium
CTCGATGGTACGGCTCATGGCCCAGCTCGCGCAGCAGGAGCGCGTTGACTCCCACGGGCCATCCAGGAACCTGCGCGAGCGGCTCGCGTTGCAATAGACGCCTGCGTGTGCCCCAGATGAGCACCTCACGCCTGCAATGACAATCGCCTGTCCGGATTGCGGCACCTTCGAGGATCTTCCGCCGCTTGGGCGGCAGAGTACGGCTTTCTGCATCCGCTGCCGGCAGGATCTGGAAACAACTCGCGGCCGCAGCGTCAATGCGGCACTTGCGTGCGCGCTCGCGACGCTCCTGCTTCTCGTCCCCACCAACGTGCTGCCGATCCTGCGCGTGGATGTGTTCGGGCGCCACTCGCAAAACGTGATCGGCGTGGGCGTTGCTACTCTGTGGAGCAACGGCTGGATCGTATTGGCGGGCCTGTCGGCGGTCTTCGTGATCATCCTGCCGTTCATCCGCTTCGGGCTCCTGACCGCCGTGCTGGGTGCGCTGCGCCTGGGATACCGTCCCGGATGGCTCGGTCCCGCCTTTCGCTGGACGATGCGCCTGGACCTGTGGGCCATGGTGGATGTCTACCTGCTCGCAGGGGGTGTCGGCTATTACCGCTTGAGCAATATCGGGCACGCGAACATTACGATAGAGGCCGGCGGGTGGTGCTTCCTCGGGGCCGCACTCCTGACCATGCTGACCCGGGCGAGTCTGGACCGCCGTACTGTCTGGCGCGCCATCGCCAGCGAGCGCGAGGCGCAGCCCGGCGAGTCGCTGATCGGTTGCACCACGTGCGACCTGGTCCAGCCCGCCGGCAAGCACTGCCTGCGCTGCCGGGCACGGCTGCACACGCGCAAGTGGAACTCCTTCGCCACGACAGCTGCGATCGTCATCGCGGCCACGCTGTTGTTCATCCCGGCCAACGTATATCCGATGAACATCTCCTACGAGCTCGGCGTTCAGCAGGCCTACACGATCCTCGATGGCATCGAGGATCTGTTCAAGAATGGCCTGTGGCCGCTCGGGGTATTGGTGTTCTGCACCAGCGTGCTGATCCCGATGGGCAAGAACATCGCGGTAGGCTGGTGCGTACTGTCCGTCTGGCGCCGCTCGCGGCGCCATCTCGTCGCCAAGACCCGCCTCTTCCGTGTGGTTGCCGAGTTCGGACGCTGGTCCAAGACCGATCCGTTCACGATTGTGTTCTTCGTGCCGCTGATGAACTTCGGCGCTCTCGGGTCCTCCAGCGCCGGCTGGGGTGCGACGGCGTTCATGCTCATGACCTTCCTGACATTCATCGCTTCC
>CAZLYG010000214.1:1295-6253 GCA_964563075.1 uncultured Steroidobacteraceae bacterium
CGCGCCGCAATGAACGACACGCGCGCACCGGATTCGCCGCCTGAGCAGAGCGAGGTTGCCGTGCATCGTGGCGACCCGCGCGACCAACACCCGCCGCGCCAGGCGGGCATGCGTCACAGCTGGTGGCCGGGCTGGATCTGGACGATCCCGGTGGCTGCGTTCCTGGTCGTGGGTTGGATGGGGGTGCGCTATCTGTTGCGGGGAGGCGAGGACATCACCATCGAGTTCGAAGACGCACACGATCTGAAGCCCAAGAACAGCAATGTGACGTATCGAGGAACCAACATTGGCACGGTGAAGGACGTCAAGCTGGCCGAGAGCGGCGGTTCCGTGCTGGTCACTGCCGCCATCGATGCGGACGCCACGCGCTTTCTGAGATCCGGCACCCGTTTCTGGTTGAAGGGCGCCAATCCCAGCCTGAGCAATCTCTCTTCACTGGGAGCCTTGCTCTCGGGTCCCTCCATCGAGATGGAGCCCGGTGCCGGTGCCCCTGCGAAACACTTCAAGGGACTGTCCCACAAACCGATCGTTCCAGCCTCCGAGGCTCGCGCGGTGCTCTACGACGTCTCACTCGGGGGTGACGCCGGCTCGCTGGAAACCGGCGACCCCGTGAAGCTGAACGGCTTCACCGTGGGCGAGGTGCGTGCGGTGAGCTTCGCGTACGATGCCAACACGGGCTCGCTGTCCATCCCTGGTACGCTGGCTCTCTATCCCTCCTTGATGCACATTCGCGGCCGCGCCGATGCTGATACTCCAGCGGCTCTGCAAGCCGCCATAGCCGGGCTCATCGAGAAAGGGCTGCGTGCGCGTTTGGATCAGGACCCACCCCTGGTCGGCCACTATCGGGTGTCACTGGAAATGGTGCCCGGCGCACCGGCGGTCAAAATGGCCGTCGTCAATGGCCTGCCCCAGATTCCGGTGGCACCGGATGGCGGCATCGCCTCCATAGTGGCGCGCGTGAACAAGCTGCCGATCGAGCAGATCGCACAGAACGTGTTCGATGCCACGCAACACATCGACACGCTCGTCTCATCGCCGCGCCTCAAGGATGCGGTCGTGCAGCTCTCAGCGGCTCTGCGGCAAATCCGGCAGACGACCTCGCAGGCTGGTCCGCAGATCACCGCCCTGATTTCTACGTTGCACAAGGCATCTGACGACCTCGACCAGACGGCGCGCTCGGCAGACAAGCTGGTGAGCGGATCGGCCACCCAGGACGGCGTGGAAAGCACTCTCCAGGAGATCGATCAGGCTTCCCGGGCCGTGCGTTCGCTCGCGAACTATCTGGACCGGCACCCGGAGGCGCTCGTGAGGGGCCGGACGCGGGAGCCGCCGTGATCGCAACCTCATACCGCATCGGGGGTATTCTGCTGCTGGCTATCGCTGCTCTGTCAGCGTGCAGCAGCAGCCCCCCGACCCGCTTCTTCACGCTGGACCCCGTAGAACCTCATGAACGCGTGCAGTCGCACGCCGCGGCGCCTATCAAAGTGACCGCTGTTCACATCCCGACCATGCTCGACCGCGAGTCGATGGTGCGAAGGGAGCACGGCCATGAGCTCCAGATTTCTTCTCAGGAGCGCTGGGGAGGAGATTTCGGCGAGATGGCGCGGCGCGTTCTGACCCAAGACCTGCAGTCCCGATTGCCTGAGGGCTGCGTAGTTCCAGCCGAGAGCCCCGCTCCGGAGAACGCTCGAGGGCTGGTCGTCGAGATCCTCAGCTTCGAGCCCGACGAGTCGGGCAACGTGGCGCTCGATGCCGATTGGGCTCTCGTCCAGGGCAGCCCGGCGCATCCGGTCCTGAGGCGATCTGTCAGGCTGAAGCAAGCCGGCGCCGCTTCGGCGGCGACCCAGGCGGCGACCATGAGCCAGTTGCTCGGGGAGCTGGCGGACAACATCGCAACCAGTGTCGAGACATTCTCCTCACAACAGGAATCTCATGCGCATTGACGCCATTCACACCATACGTCGCGACAGACTCAACGCTGGCCGTTGGGCAGGCGCAGCCGCCCTCCTCCTCCTGGGACCTTGGCTGGCCATGGCCGACTCGCCCGTACCGCGCTGACCCCTCTTTCGTAACGTGCGAAACGTAATCGAGTAACGGAGGGCCGGTACGGGAGGCACACTGTGCTGCCACTCCCACCGCGCCTCCTCCTGCAGTCGGTAGATCGACCGCGGCGCGATGTCGAGCGCGATCGACTTCTCACGCGCTCTCGGGGGATAACGTCGGAATCGCATTCGGCAGGGGCCGACGAGAGATATGCCCACCACACGCTCGAAATCCGGAACGTCGCGGTGCCATCCAAGTTGCGACCCCGCCGGGTATTGCGCGACCAGCGCGTGCGTGAAGTCCTCCGCCGCGCAGCCCGCCCATGCGGCAGCTCTGGCGCGAAGGGGATACAGGAATGGGGGAATCGGCTCCCCCTGTTGCAACTGCTGCGCGGAGAAGTCGTAGCGCCCGCCGTAGCTGACGATGCGTCTCTTGGCCAGGAAACCCTTGTATTCGGCCTGCGCGAGTGGCAACCCCTCGATCTCGCTGACCAGCGCCGCTTCCTCTGACCTGGAAAGAAACTCCAGGTCAGAGGCGTATCCACGGGCGAAAGGCGGGCCTTTCAGTGGGAAGAGCTCATGCTGAGTCATCACCACGATGTGGGGCTCACGCAGAGCTTCACAATCCACAGTCTCAGCCCCGATGATCGCCCTCGTCCTTGCGAGGCGCCGCCTCGGGCCTGGCCGGTGCGCCGTGCTGCTCCTCACGTTGTCCATGCGGCGCCTCCCGCTGAGGCCCCGCCGGACGCTCCGCGGGGCGAGAATGCTCCTGCTCGCGTTGCGGTGCTGATCGCTCTGCCGCCCTTGGTTCTCTTTCAGGGCGCTGCCGCTGCTCCTCTTGCGGAGGCGGCGCGGTGTGCTCCGCAGGTGGCAGAGAACGCTCCTGCGGGCGCGTCTCAGGAGACGAGCGCCTCTCAGGCGAACGTCCAACATCCGGCGCGCGGCCGGGAGCTGTCCGATCCTCATTCGTGCGATTACGCTCGGCCTCGCTCAGACGCAAGGCGGGTTCGCCGGAGCGCGATCTGCCCTGCGGCCTTTCGGCTCGGACGACCTCTCGCGGTGGCGGAGCGTGACTTGGCGCGGGCCCCGAAGGACGCTGATGGTGGATCGTGCGGTGAATCCATTCGTCACGTTGCCCATACCAGGGACGATTCCGATAGTGACCGCCCCAATAGGTATCGAGCGAGAAAGTGACGATGGGCAAGCCGAACGCGGGCGCGTAGGCATAAAAAGGAACGTAGCCTCCTTCGTACTCGTAGCTGATATCGGGTGCGTAGAGCCAACCCCGATCCTCGCCGAAGGCGACATCGCACCAGCTCCAATCATCCAGACAGCCCATGACCTGGATGGGAGAGTCGGGATCGAGTTGCGCCACCTCCGGATAGGAGTCGTCGGGACCGGCGCGCACACTGGCGACATCGGTGGTGACAGCGTTCTCCGCCATCGCGGCAACCGAGAACAACATCAACACCCCGCCCAGCCACAGGCGAGCAAGCACAGCTCCTCTCATGGCGATCTCCGCAAGGCTTCGTTACTCAGCTAACGCGCTCGGGTGAGGGGTGGTTCCTCCAGAAACCGGTGTCATCTGCTAAGCCACGCGCCCCATGCCACGTCAGCGCTGCGTGCGGGCTCGCAGCCTCAGGCGGATCGCGGAGTACGGCGACGCAGTCGTCGCAGCGTCGCCACACTCCTGTCCAAACCGCTTTCCGAGTCTTGCACATTTCGTCACGGCTCGTTCACTCTGTGATCGCGCGGCACTAATCCTGGCTCGTCGTTTTCGGCTGCACTGCACAATGCGACGCTCGCGGTTCCCGCGTTCCCAAGGGGTTAGAATGACAAATCGAATTTCGGGAGTTGCGTGCGTCGCCGGCTTGCTGCTCGCCAGCACGGCCGGGGCACAGGATCAGACGCCGGCCGCTGCGCAGAACAGTGGCGAGGAACTGACACAAGTCGTTGTCACGGGGTCGCGCATTCAGCGCAACGGGTTTGAAGCGCCATCGCCGGTGAGCGTGGTAGGCGCCGACCGCGCCGAGCAACTGGGAACGACGAACCTCGGCGATCTCATGAACCAGCTGCCGTCCTTCCGCGCCACGCAGACGCCCGCGTCGCAAAGCTCTACCGCCGGCTACGTCGGTGGGAACGTTCTGGATCTGCGCGGTCTCGGGGCCCAGCGCACGCTCGTATTGGTCAATGGCGAGCGTTTCGTGCCTTCGACCACCGTCGGTACCGTCGACACCAACATGATTCCGAGCATCCTGCTCGAGCGTGCGGAGGTGGTGACCGGGGGCGCCTCGGCTCAGTACGGCTCGGACGCTGTTGCCGGCGTGGTGAATTTCATTCTCGATGACCGTCTCGAGGGCATCAAGAGCCAGGTTTCCTACGGGCAATCCTCGCGCGCGGATTCCCGCGACACGGCCGCAGCGCTCGCCGGCGGTCTCGGCCTCATGGACAACCGGCTCCACCTCATCGGCTCGGTGGACTTCGAGAAGAACAAGGGAGTCGAGGATTGTGGCAAACGCCTGTGGTGCTCGGAGGACTATCTGAATTTCGGCCGCACCCTGGCCCAGGGCTCGACCATCCCCGCCAACAACATTCTGCCCTTCGTTCGTCCTTCGACTATCGCTCAGACCGGCGTCATCAACTCCTCGGTATACGCTGCAGGCGTAAAGGCACCCGCCACCGACCCATTGCACGGCATCACCTTCAATCCCGACGGGACGCCGCGCGCGTTCCAGTATGGGAACCCCGTCAACAGCCTGTACATGGTCGGCGGCGAAGGCGGCAGCCACGACGCCTATTTCTCCGGCATTCCCCTCGAGGCGCCCATCCAGCGCTACAGCCTCTACTCGCGCGGCAAGCTCGAGATCAACGACACGACCGAAGCGACGCTCGATGTGTCTGGGGGCCACGTGGTCG
>CAZLYG010000214.1:6263-8620 GCA_964563075.1 uncultured Steroidobacteraceae bacterium
CGATCAGCGCGAGCAATCCGTTTATTCCCACCTCCAGCAACCCGGCGTTCAACATTCCGGCGATCATGGCGGCGAACGGCATTACTTCGTTCAACCTGGGCAAGGACTTCACGGATCTCGGCAATACGGCCACCGTCGGCACCGACAAAGTGCTCCGCATCGTGCCGGCCATCAAGGGTGAGATCGCGGGCAGCTGGGGCTGGGACGCCTACTATCAGTTCGGCAAGAACTGGCTGGAGCTCGATACCAGCCGCGCGGTCATCAATGCCAACCTGGCCAACGCCATCAATGCCGTCCGCGATTCCAGCGGCCAGATCGTCTGCGCCAAGAACGCGAATGGCGCCAACGGGGCTCCCGGGTGCGTGCCTTACAACGTGTTCGGCGATCAGGTTGCCCCAGGGGTGGAGCAGTACGTCACCGGCTATGCCTACCAGACGACCGTGACGACCGAGCATGTCGTCGCCGCGAACGTGCATGGCAACGTGTTCGACGGGTGGGCGGGGCCACTGGCCGTCGCGAGCGGCGCTGAATACCGCAGTGACGAGCTTCAGGGCGGCACTGACCCCATTTCGGCGAACCTCGGCTTCTTCACGGGCAATGGCAGCAACATCACCGGCAAGATCAGCGTCGCGGAAGGCTATCTCGAAGCCGATATGCCGCTGGCGAAGGATCTGCCGCTGGCGAAGAGCATCGACCTGAACGCGGCCATCCGCGAAACTCACTACAATCGCGATGGTGCCGGTGTGTCCTCCAGCGTCAACGCGACCACCTGGAAAGCCGGTGTCGTCTGGGAGCCTATCGACTCGCTGCGCCTGCGTGCGACGCGCTCGCGCGACATCCGGGCGCCCAATCTCAGTGAGCTGTTCGGGCCCAAGACGACGGCGTTCGGCATTCTGAATGACCCGGCTCGTAACGGCCTGCAGACCAACCCCGTAACGATCTCCGGGTCCAACCCGAACCTGGTTCCGGAAGTGGCAGATACATGGACCGCCGGGTTCGTCGTGCGGCCGAGCGTGGACAACTTCCTGAGCCGCGCCCAGGTGTCGATCGATTACTTCGACATCTCGATCAAGGACGCCATCGGTACGCTGGGCGCCCAGACGATTGCCACGCGTTGCTATCAGGGAGCAACGGAGTTCTGCGGCCTGATCACACGTGATGCGAACGGCGTCATCACGCAGATCGTGGATGTGCAGCAGAACGTCAACCAGCTGATCACCCGGGGCACGGATCTGGAGTTCGACTACGGCCAGCCGCTCGGCGCGTTCGGCAAGCTCGACTCGCGCATCCTGGGAACCTACTACTCGGACCTCATCACGATCGATTCGGGCGGCCCCGTCAATCGCGCCGGCCAGACCGGCCTGCGCGCGGGCACTATTCCCGGCATTCCGCGTTACACCATCGACTGGATGCTCGACTGGGCGTTGCGGTCATTCAGTGCGGACCTGCACGCACGCTTCATCCCACAGGGCATCTATAACGCAGCCTTCCTGGGTCCGGATCAGCCGAACTACACCCTGACCAATCCCGCCAGCTCCAATACCAATGATGTGAAATCGGCGCTGTATCTGGACTTCGTCGGCCACTACCAGATCGTGCAGAACGATCACGCGAACCTGGAGATCTACGCAGGCATCAACAACATCGCCAATGTGGACCCGCCGCGCGTTCCGGGTGCGAACGGTACCGGCAACAATGTGCTGTTCGATCCCATCGGCCGCACGTGGGTAGTCGGCCTGCGGTTCAAGCAGTAATTCACAAGTGTTTGAATATAAATAGGAAACGAGACTGCAGACTGCAGTCTCGTCCTTGACCGCTCGCCCCATCTTTACGGCACATGCCCCCTCGTGCGTCTATGATCTACAGGCGCCCCCCTTAGGTCAGGAGAGCTGTGCACGCGGCACGGCAACGACACCTCGAGGACCTCTGCCGCCGTTTCCGGCCGGCGCTGGTCGCTTATTTCCTGCGTCGCGTGCACGATCCGGGCGAGGCCGAGGATCTGGCGCACGAGGTATTCATGCGCCTCACCGGGATTCAGCTCGAGCGACTGCGATCGGCAGACGCCTATGTCTTCCAGGTTGCGGCTAACCTGCTGAAAGATCGGGCCAGGCGTTCGAAAATCCGCGCCGATTACGCAGCTGCCGAGATCAGCGCGCACCAGGCCGGAGAATTCCTGGCGCGCGCCCCGGATCCGGAGCGGATCGAGGCTGCGCGACGTTCCCTGCAGGCGCTGGTAGGCCGCCTGCGGGGAGCTTCCGGAGCGTACGCGGGACATTTTCATCCTCTACCGCATCGAAAACGTGACCAGACAGGAGATTGCACGGGCTTTCGAGCTTTCTCTCAGCTCAGTGGAGAAG
>CAZLYG010000215.1:0-8598 GCA_964563075.1 uncultured Steroidobacteraceae bacterium
TGACAGCGGGGTCGGCAAAGCATTCGGCCACTGCGGCGAAGGTCCCCGGGGCATAGTAGTCGTCCGAGTTGAGCCAACCGACGATCCCGCCACCGATGCGCTGCAGGCCTTTTCGCAAGGCATCCGCCTGGCCGCCGTCACGTTCCGACACGAACGTCACGTGCGGATAGCTCCGCACCACGCTCGCTGTCTCATCCGTCGAGCCGCCGTCCATGACGATGTGCTCGAAATCCGGATAGTGCTGATCCACCACCGAGCGCAGCGTCGCTGCGATGTACTTCCCCTGGTTGAAGGAAGGCGTGATGACGGAGATGCGCGGGGCGCTCACGCAGCCACCACCGCGGCGACGGGCTGCGCGCTGCGCGCCGGGAACCCGCGCTTGACGGCCACATAGCCGGCAATCATGAAACCTGCCATCTGCACGTTGGTCACGAACGGATTCGACTCGATCATGAGAACCACGAACAGCATCGTCTGGGTAAAGAACGCCAGGCTCCAGTAGAATGCTTCACCTGCCGGGGGCCGGGCGCGCAGCTGGCCGGAGACGAACAGCACGATGGCCGCCGCGAACAGGGCCAGACCCACGAAGCCCGTGTTGAGAATCATGTCGGCCCAACCGGCATCTGCCGAATGCAAAGCGATGGCGTACGGATATCCCGCGGCGTATCTCTTGACGTACTCCTCCGTATAGATGACCGAACCGTACTTGAGACCGCGCATGATCTCCCGCGGCACCAGGTCATCGTGAATGAAACCGAACCCCATGAACGGGTTGTACTGCGCGACGAGCGCTGCCCGCTCCCCCACGATCCCCAGTCTACCTGTGAAGGTGTCGTCCAGGCCCTTGGAGGGGACGGCCTGGTGCGCGGTGACGATGTCGACACCACTCGAGAACCGGGAGATCGCACGATCGAGGCCGCCTGCGAACAACACCACGGCGAGACCCACCGAGGCGACCAGGCCGGTAGTCAGAACCGACGAGGCCTGGAGCTTGTTTGCGGACAGCAGCGACCAGGATACGAAGGCCGCTCCGAGGATGACCGACGCGTAGATTCCACGTGTGTAGCTCATCACGACGACGGCGAGCAGCAAGAGCACGTAGAGCATCTCGTGCACTTTTATCGAGGTTCCGGCTAGCTGGCGGGCCAGAATCTGCCAGAGGAACAGCAGGCAGAAGGACAGGAACGACGGCAGATAACGCGTCGCATCGCTGTAGCCGCGATATGTGCCCGCCAGTATATGGACGTGCAGCACATTCTGCGCGATCGCCAGTGGCAGCAGAGCAAACGTCAGCCAGTAGAGCCATCGCAACATGAATTTCAGGCTTTCCGGGTCGGAAGCGAACAGTCGCCCGAACACGAAGATGGAGAGAAATCCGATGAGCATCTGGCGCGCAGTCTTGAGCGTGGCCAGGAACGGGTAGCCGTAAACTAGCAGGGAGCAGGCAAAGCAGATCAGCATCCAAATGTAAAAGACTGCAAACGCGGTAACAAACGCCGCAGGTCCGCCGGACCCCACACGTGGTCGCCGCCTGAAGAGAACGAGGTCGACCGCCGTCAGGAGGAGCAACACCGCACCGAAGTCCCAAGTGTCGAATCCTGCGATGAGTCGCGGGACAACATCGAAGCACGAGGTCATGACTATCAGAGCAGTCACGGCTTTGTACCGCGGGGGTAACAGCAGAAGGAGTGCCCCGCCGACGGTGCCGAGTGCGATGATGTAATAGAGCATCGGCCCTGAGCCCGGTTGGAGTTTTTGGGGCTTAGACTAGGCCCGAAGTGCTACAGGAGCGTTGCACGCCCGCGTCAGCCTGCAGCGCCGGCCACAGCCTGCGCGCCAGGTCGCATCGTCGTATCCACCAGCGGCAAAAGCCCACCGGCAATCTTTTCCTGCACCACCACCGACATCAGGTCAGCCTCGATTCGCTCTTTCTGCTCGGCGAAGCCGTAGACCAGCGCGGTATCGCACAGGATGTTGATCAGGCGCGGCACCCCTCCGGTGCAAGCGTGCACCTGGCCAACGGCTTCGGGGCAGATGAGGTCGGGCGATCCGCCAGCGACCGATAGCCGGTGGCGTACGTACGCCAGTGTCTCGTCACCGTGAAGGTTGCCGAGGTGGTAGTCGATGGCAATTCGCTGTGCGAATTGCCGCATATCCGCCCGCTTGAGGGTCTCACGCAGCTCAGGCTGGCCAACCAGAATTGTCTGCAGCAGCACGTGCTTTTCGGCATTGACGTTCGACAGGACTCGCAGCTCTTCGAGCGTTCTGGGCCCGAGATTCTGTGCTTCATCGACGATCAGCACGACACGCTTGCCGCCGGCGTTCTCCTGTATCAGGTGGGCCACGAAGGCCTCGTACAACTCAGGACCGCTGCGCTCCCCGGGAGCCAGGCCGATCGCATTGCACACCCACGGCAGCAGCGAGCCGAACGCGCGGTGCGTATTCGTGATCACGGCGACCGTCAGCCCGCTTTCCGCCGATTTCAACAGCTGGCAGATCAGAGTGGTCTTGCCGCTGCCGATCTCTCCGGTCACCAGCGCAAAGCCGGCGCCGTGCAGCAGTGCATACTCCAGCATGGTCAGCGCGTGCCGGTGATGGCGGCCAAGAAACAGGAAGCTCGCATCCGGGGCCAGCGCAAACGGTCTCTCCCGCAGTCCGTAGAAGTGCTCGTACATTCGTATGCTTCGCTAGTAGGCCCGCTTCTCGGATTCGGAGGCAATATTGAGGACCGTCCCCAGCACGCGCACCGGTCCCAGCAGCTCCTTGAGCCGCGTGAGGTCCTCCCGGCGCGTGCGACCTTCGCTGACCACGAGCAGCACGCCATCGAGCAGCGGTGCGACCGTCAGGACATCGTCGGCGAGCAGCGCTGGAGGCAGATCCACGATGACGAGCCGATCGGTGTAGCGGCTCTTCAGCTGGGTCAGCAGCTCGTTCGCCCTCGGTCCCGCCAGCGCCTCGGAGCTTCGCAGCACCGGATGCAGCGTCGGCAGCACCCGCAGCCGGTCTATTCCCTCGAGCTTCACGAACAGCTCGGCGATCGCAGCCTCCGAGTTGAACCAGGAATCCAGGCCACGATCCACGTTGAGGCCGAGCAGCGTCGCGAGCGACGGATGCCGCAAATCGAGATCGACGAGCAGCACCGTTTGATTGGGCTCCGCCGCCACGCTCAGCGCCAGATTGGCGGCCGTCAGCGTCTTGCCTTCACCATCCGCCGAGCTCACAACACCGATCATCCGCAGTTGCTGGGTCCGTGCCTGGCGCAACAGCTGAGTCCGCAGCATCCGATAAGCGTGCGCAGCGGGATCGGAGTCATCCGGCATGATGACGCGGCGCTCGCGCAGGACCGCGCGTTCGACGGACACGATGCGCGCCACGGAGGCATTCGCGGTGGCGGCAACGGTCGGCCCTGCCGGCTGCACGGGAGTCTGCAGGGGCGTAACACCCGGGCCTGCCAGTTGCGGCGCCGTGGCCGTTCCGCGTTGGGAGCGGGCCAGATCCAGCGCACGTTGAATTCGGTCCAAGGGAGAAGCTCCTACATTCCGAAATGCCGCAGGGCGGTGAACCAGAGGACATCCAGAGGCATGTACAGGAAGTGAATGGCCAGGATCGCCGCGATGCCAGCCAAGGCGGTCGCGCCGAGGGCCAAGCGAAACCGGCGGCGTTCGATGCGCAGATCGTTCTGCGTGACAATCCGCGGAACCAGCGCAAGCGGGGACGCGGCCAGCAGCTGCGTTACGTCCAAACGCCCGCGCACGGTTTCATCCACACTCTCGAGAATGGCGGCCACCCCCGCACCGAGCCCCAGAGTCAGAATGAATCCCAGGATGAGAATCGCCGGGCGGTTGGGACTCACCGGCTCCTCCGGGGGCAGTGGAGGCTCGATCAGCTCGAAGCGCTCTCCCTTGCGATCCGCTTCGAGGTTCTGGGCGAATTGCGCCTCCATCTGCTTGGAGCGAACCTCCTGGTACTTGACCTGCGCAGACTCGTAGTCGCGCGTCAATTGCCGGTATTGGCGCTCGACTTCCGGCTCGACCATCACTTTGTGCCGGTAATCCTCGACCTTGTTGCGGAGCGCCGCGATCTGCTCATCCAGGGCATGCAGGTCGTTGGTCGTGCCGTTGAGCTGTGCCTGCAGCTCGATGTACGCCGGGTTGTCCGGTTTGTCGCGGCCGGAAGAACCCCACAGCCCCGCGGTCGCCGACGCTTGCGCCGCCGCGGTCTGAGTCGCGCCCGGCGTCGCCGCTTGTGCGCCGTTACTGGGCTGAGCGGCCACGGCAGCTTCGAGTGCCGCCACCCGCTTCTGCAGGCGCTGCACGTCCGGGTGATTCTCGGCATACTTCTGCCGGGCCTGGCCGAGCTCGCCACGCGCCTGCTCGAGATCGCGCAGCAGGTCGTTGGTCGCGGGCAGGTTGCCTTCCTGGGCTTCGAGACCCGCAATCTCGCGCTTCAGGCGCGCGATGTCCGGATGACTCGGGGCGTAGAGAGCTTCCGCGCTGGCGAGTTGCGATTTCAGCAGCTTCAGGCGGTCGGTCGGCGACATGATGCGCTGGCCGTCATCGTCCGTCAGCATCGAGTTCGGCTTCATCTGTGCGAGCTGACCTTGCAGGTAGACGCGCTGCTGGTCGACAGACATGCGGCGCGTTTCCGTATCGCGCAGATCCTGTTCGGCGCGATCGAGGAACTGCAGGTTGATCTGCGCCGTATCGGGCAGCGCATTCAGGTGCTCGGATTTGAACTTCGCCAGTTGCGCCTCGAGCTCCGCGATGTGCTTGGACAGCTCACCGCTCTCATCCTTGAGAAAGCCGGAGGCATCCTCCGCCAGGCGCGTGCGCTCGGTCAGGTTCTCGTTCAGATACAGGTTCACCAGCTCGGTGGCCACCCGTACCGCCTGGTCCGCCGAGCGACTCCTGTAGGCCACGGTGAATGCGATGGTCGCCTGGCGCGGTACTCCGCTGCGGGGATCCACCACATCCGCACTGATCATCTTGAAATCCACATCCTTGCGCATTCGCTCGATCAATTGCTCGCGCGTCTTGCGCTTGCGCTCGGCAGGATACAGATCGTAGCGGTGGATGATATCCAGGAGATTCTGCGTCGTCATGACACGCTCGCTGATCTCCTGCACACGTTCATCGGCATACGAGGTAACGGTCGAGCGAACGAGGTCCTGGGGCACCTCCTGCTGCTGGATCAAGATGGTGCCCGTTGACTGGTAATACGCTGGAAGCAGGAATGTCAGAGCCAGCGTTGTCACGATGCAGGCGGCTGCAGTGATGCGGATCGCCTTGCGACGACGCACCAGCACGGCGACATAGTCGCGCAGCTTCGGTCTTTGGTTTTCTTCGGGCTGATTCATCTGTGACTCTATCGCGAGACGCTCCACGGCGCGGGCGTCCAATGGATGGAGAGAGCGCTGCGCCAGCCGCGCGCGGTCCGGTTATCGGGCTCGTGAGCTTCACTCATCCCCGCCGTCAGGGTGAGCGTCCACTGTTGCTCGAAACTCCACACGACGCCGCCATCGCCGATGAAATAGTGGCGATCGTCGCTGACCGGAAACACTGTCGTCAGATCGGCGTTGCGGACGTCGTGGACCGAGAGAGTGACCGAGAGGTTCGGTGCAATGCCGTGCTCGTACGACAAAGCCGAATCGTCCCGGCGGATCAGAAAGCCGTAGCCGCTTGGCTCCACGTCCCGATTCTGAGAGAGGGACCACTGGCCGAGCTCGCCTTTGCGGGTGGCGAGGAACTGCCACACATATCCATGACGGGTCGCTGAGCCGATGCTCGTCTGGCTGAGTCCAGCCGAAGCAGTGACGTTGATTCGCTCGGAGAAGGCGTAAGCAAATCCGAAGCGTGCACCGATATCGCGACTGACGTAATCGGCAATGGGGGCAGTGACGCGGTCCCCGTAACCGCTCGCGGTGAGCGAGGCCGCAGCGGAGAGGCCGCAGGTGTAGGTGGCCGCGAAATAAGGATAGCGGTAGCCAAGGAGTCCGACCGAACGGCCGCCAGGAAAGCTCACATCGGTGTAGTTGGCCTGTAGATCGAGGCGCTGCCGCTCCGAGAACTGGTGCCCGAGAGTGATGCCGCCGGTGGCGGTGTCGCGTCGGGTGCTGGAATCGACGATTCCCGTATCGATCAGCTCCGTGATGAGCGTGCTGGCCCGGTCATATTCGGCGGTAATTCCGAACGAGGACAGCTCGTTATGCTTCTGCAACGACGCCAGCAGCGAACCATTGTTCGAGTCGAGCGAAGCATCGCCCGAAAATCGGTCCAACTCGATGCGCGGATGCAGAGTCATGTCACCAGTCTCGGTAGCGTCCTGCATTATCGTGTCGATTGATAGAAAGGACCCCTCGCTCGAGCGTTCGCCGCTCACCGAGAGGCTCCGATTCGAATCATGGTCAACCCGCCAGTCGAGCACCGGCGCGATGGACCACTCGTCGGCCACCGCCAGGCCGCAGGCGCCCCACGAGGCGCAGGCGACCAAAATGGCGAGCGCGTAATGCGGCTTCCGCACTGCGGTCCCCATCGGTGTTGCCAGCCTTCAGGGGACGACGACCGTATCGCCGCTCTCCAGCACTACGTCCTGCTTCAGACCCTTACCGCGCTCAACGTCCGCGTAGCGAAAGCGAAGCGCCTGAACCTGCCCATTCTCGCGGCGCAGGATGACGATATCGTTGAGTGCGGCGTAGGGAGTGGTCCCTCCCGCCAGACTCAGCGCCTGCATGACGTCCACGGGCTTACTGAACGGAAACTCACCCGGGCGGTTCACCTTGCCCAGCACGTACACGTGATTGCCGCCAATCTGCTTGATCGCGACTGTCACGACGGGGTCGGGGATGAATGCCTTCAACCGCGCGCTCAGGGCATCGCGCAGCTCGATGATGGACTTGCCGCTGGCCGGGATATCGCCCGCCAGAGGAAACGACAGTCCGCCGTCCGGGCGCACCAGGACTTCCAGATCGAGGTCCTTCTCCTTCCAGACAGACACCTGCAGAAGATCTCCCGGCTGGATCCGGTATACATTCGATTCCGCCGTGCCCGGCTTGTCGGCGAAAGCCGGCGCGGCCAGAACGAGCAGTGCGACACTGAGAAGAGCTGTTTTCATTGTAGGTTTGGCCGTACCGTCCTCCGCGCCCGAAATCGGAGTGACGTTGTACTTACGATCGTCATACTAGATGACGTAGATGACGCTTTCTTTGCGCGGAAGCCGGAAAAGTCGTGCTGCGCAACCGCGAGCGGCAGACGGTTGCGCGGCGCGTTTGCAAATCAAGCCGTGGGTGCAGCCAGGGACAACAGCGCTCTCTTGCGGCGCATGGCGGCGACCACCGCCAGACCCGAAACAAACAGCCAGGCAGCTCCGGGCAGCGACACCGGGGTGAAATCGATCCGCAGCCCGTACAGGCCGACATCGAAGCTGCCCTGCGCCTGTGCCGTGACGTGGGCATAGTAGGTTCCCGCGCTGCCGACCTCGAAGCTGCTCGATCCGGGTCCGGACAACGTATCCAGGACGGAGCTGGCCGTCGTCGCCGAGAAGTCCAGCGTGGCCAGTTTGGAGGGCCAGTCGAAGTCGGAGAGGTCGACGTGGAAGGTGCCGGCGCCCGGGGTCGTCAGCTCATAGACCACGGAATCGGATCCAGCCACAAATCCGAGCTGTGAAAGCGACGGACTTCCGGCCGGCGGCAAGGTGCTCGCGTGCGCCGTCGCGGAGCAGGTACAAACAGCCGCAAGTCCCAGCGCGGCCACCCAGTGTTTCATCCTCGTCTCAGTCATGGTGCACTCCTGCAGTGATCAGCAATTCCTCGGCGGACTGCATCACCACCGGACCGGCCTGCAGCTCGCGATTGCCGTTGCCATTGCCGCGATAGACGTACTTGTCGTAGAGGTACTGGCGAAGCGACGCCGACAGCTCCATGGTCTCGGGACGCTCGCCCTCCCTGAGCTCGCTCAGCTTCAAGGCCGCGTATGGCTGCTGGGCACCGCTCAGGGCGAGCAGCGCGATGTCATCGCGGTCCACCCGGCGCGCAGGCTCCGCGCGCTCGTTGATGATCGACTCGAGCCGGGATGCATCGAGATCGAAGAATCTCAGCAGCTCCACCCCTGACTCGACGAACACGGGCACCAGGTTGCGACCCGTGGCGCCCGCGTCGTACAGCGGCCCCAGGCGCGACAGCATGCCCTTCACTGCGAACCGGATGACGTCCGAGTCCCGCACGCCGAGGCGTTGAGCGAGCTTCTTCACCTTGGTGACGTCGGCGGCGTTCATTCGTATCGAAACGGCTTTCTTGCGACCTTCGAACACGGCTTACCTACCCCTGTGTGCGGATTGTTGTGCTCTGTTACATAAAACAGTAGCTGGGCTGTGTTGCAGTCGCTTGTCGTTGAGATGACGATTGCGCCGGAATCGTGCCCCTGCGGCAGGACAGACGAGATCGCGGAGAATGACCAGTGGCCGTCAAGGCCTCGGGGATGGAAATTCCAGCAAGCAGCGGGGCGGCTGAGCGCCGCCAGGTCCAGCGTGTGCGGCGAGTTGGGAGAGGCCGGAGAGCGAGCCGGCGGCTTGCAGCAGGATGCCTCGCACGGATGCGAGCAGGAT
>CAZLYG010000216.1:0-8585 GCA_964563075.1 uncultured Steroidobacteraceae bacterium
ATGTGGCTGGCATACCGGGACGCCGCCCCTCCGCAACCGGCCAGGAGGAGGCAGGCGAAACCCGCAGAGCAAATCATGCCGCGGCGGATGGCCGCCGCCTTCATCCAGCGCATCGCTTTCTTCCCGGGCTTGAGTTATGTTTTTCTCGAAACCGGCGGACGAATGTAGGCGCCCGGCGTTACGGAAGAATGACAGTTGCGCGGATGGCCGGTCAGATACTGACACCAATGCAGGCGCGGCCGGCGATGAGTGCCAGGGTCACCGCCAGGAATACCCGTGGCGTCAAGTGCCTGACGCGCACGGTCAGGAGCATCTCGACGACATATAAAAGAATGATTACCTTGGCGACGCCCCCTGGGAGATCCGCGGGCAACTGCACGGATCCGGGCAGGTTGGGCAATACCAGTGCAATGAAAATGACGATCAGGTCGAGAGTCGTCAACTCGAAGCGCCGTGTGGGCGACAGCCAGAAGCGCGTGAGTGCGGCGACACCGGTCACTCCGATGGATATCCACGACAGCACGGTTACCGCGGCGGGTTTGTGGGGAATCGTCTGATCGAGGTATACGAGCAGCACGACGCTGACGTAAGCCGCTGCTCGCTCAAACCACTGCAAGGAACGCTCGGCCTTCCAGGTCGCAAGGATGACCAGCACGAGCAGTAGCGCAAAGCTCATCAAGCCGAGATCCGCGCGGACACGCCCGCTGGATGCCAGTACGGTTGCGGCATACACGGCCAGGCAGATGGTCATCACGACCAGCGCGAGAGCCGGGACGCGCGCGCTCGGAGCGAATCGATTGATGTAGCGTCGCACGGCGCCCGAGTGGGTGCCCGGGTGCACACGCCATTTCGACCGGGATGCCCACCGCAACAGTCCGAGCACCAAAGCGGCGAAGGCGCCGAAGGCCAGGATCACCTCCCAGTCGGATTCGAAGCGCAGAAAGTAGGCCAGGAGCACCAGCCCCACCTGCATCATGTAGATCAGGAGCACCGCCTCGCGGTGTGCAAAACCCAGCCCCAACAGACGGTGGTGGAGGTGGTTGCTGTCGGCACTGAAAGGCGAGCGTCCAGCCCTGATGCGGGTGAGCATGACCGTCAGGGTGTCCATGATCGGGAGGCCGAGCAGCAGCAGCGGCAGCGCTGCACTGAGCGGTGAGGTCTCGCCCTGGGTGGCCAGCAGTGCCAGCGTGCCGACGCTGAATCCGAGCATCTGGCTGCCGCTGTCGCCCATGAAGATGCGGGCCGGGTGCGTGTTGAACCGGAGAAACCCGAGCACCGCGCCAGTCTCGATGAGCGCCAGAGCGGTGACAGTTGTATTGCCACTGGCCGCCGCGAACACTGCAATGGCACACAGGCACAGCAGCACCATGCCGCCGGCGAGACCGTCGAGCCCGTCCGCGAGATTCACAGCATTGGTGATGCCGATCAGGAATACAAACGTGATGAGCGCCGAAGCCCAGAAAGGCAGGCTGTACAGGCTGCCGAACATCAGCATGCCCACATGCACTCCGCCGACGATCATGCAGAGTCCCACCGCGATGACCTGGCCGGCGAACTTGGTTCGGTAACCGAGGGACACGCGGTCGTCCCAGACGCCGAACGTCAGCAGGACAACCAGCCCCAGCAGCAGCCCGCGCACCGAAGGAATGAGCGGCACGCTCAGCAGAACCGGAATCAGGACGCCGGCAGCCATCGCAAGTCCGCCTACTCGCGGCACGGGAGCAGAGTGCACCTTCCGTGGCCCGGGCGCATCGGTGAGCCCGATCGCAGGCGCCCAACGTGCCAGGACCGGAATCAGGGTGGCGGTCACCGACAACGCAACAACGAATGCAAGGAACAGTTGCACGGAATCCCCGTAGTGTTCCCGTAGCCTAGTGCGCCGCCAAGACACTTTGGTTAAAGGCAGCGCCACCTGGGAATCAGCACGAGGTTGCGTACGGGGCCGTTACCGCCGCGAACGGAACCTGAGTGACGCTCGGCAGCCCCCGGGGCGCGCTGCCCGCGTAAACATGAGGCCATTGCTTGTATCGGAGCTACGCGGGATATTCTGCGCATGTGCCACATCGCCTACTCATGACGATCGAGCTGCAGCGATCCGAGCCGGGGACACACGGGATCCGCCGCATGGCGCGAGCGCACATGGAGAAGGCGCTGGATGCGCTGGGCGGCCGAGGACTCTCCGATGATGACGTTCACGCGGCACGCAAAGAACTGAAGAAAGCGCGAGCGATGCTACGCTTCTTGCGCAGCACGCTGGGCAACACTACCTACGCCCGTGAGAATGCGGCAGTACGCGATGCTGCACGGCCCTTGAGCCGGATTCGAGACGGCAAAGTATTGCTCGACACTCTCGACAAGGTGATCGAACGCTTCGGAGCGCCTGCTCGCGCAATCCCGACCGAGGCGCTCCGGCGGAGCCTGCGGCGCGAACGCACCCGCATTCGGCGTGATGTAATGAAGGCCGGAGCACTGAAGACCCAGCGCGACTCCCTCCGGAAGGTTCACGAGCGGACCTCGAGATGGCCCGTCGGCGATCACGGCTGGTCGGTCGTTGGCGAGGGATTTGCCCGCGTGTATGCGAAGGGTCGCAAGGCGCTTGCGGCGTCGGAGGCAGACCGGAGCCCGGCAAACCTTCACGAGTGGCGCAAGCAGGTCAAGTACTTGTGGCATCAACTGCAGGCGCTGCAGCCGCTGTGGCCTGGCCCGATCGGCGAGCTCGCCGACCAGGCGCACCAGCTCGCCGATTATCTCGGCGATGACCACGACCTGTCGGTGCTGCGCGGCAAGGTACTGGAGAACAAAGACTGCTTTCCGAGTCCCGGGTCACGAGGAATGCTGCTCGCCCTCATCGACCGCCTGCGCACGGAGCTGCGCGACAAGGCGATGGTGCTCGGCCGGCGGCTCTATGAGGAGAAGCCATCGGCTTTCGAGGCCCGGTTCGGCCAATACTGGCGAGACTGGCAACGCAAACGATGACACCTTGAATCCCCTGCGATCTGCGACGCATCCGAGGCAGCATCCGCACTTTTTCCGGGCACTTGGGGGAACGGCCCAGGCCGAGGTTCACGGTACTTTAGCCTGACTGTCATATGCGAGATGCACCTTACATATCAGCGGGCTGGCCCTGCATGTCCAGATCATGGGCGGCGGGGACTCCAAAGAGCGCTATCAGGAAGGTGGGTCTTATGAAATTCCATGCCAAGGGTCTCGTGGCTCTCGCCGTGTGCGGCGCATTGTCGCCCCTGCACAGTGCGATGGCGGCCAACGTGCTGATTCTGAGCGACGAGCTCACCGCAAACGGCCGGACGAGCAGTGATACCGTCAACACCCCGCCTTCGGGGGCAAGCAATTACGCGAACACATTCAACTCGCCCACGGCGCCCATTCCCAGCGCCCCGAGCTGGGGGTTCTACGACGACTTTGTGTTCACGATCGGCGGCTCGGCGGTTGACTCGATCACCTCCACCATCAATCTGGGCAACAGCTCGGCGATCAATGGTCTGCAGGTGCGCCTTTACAACGAGGCTGGCAACACGCCGCTGCCCGTCACCGGCGTTCCCTCCGGGAGCACCCTGATCGACGCCTGGAGCAAGGCGGTCGACATTGCGCCGGGCGTAACGGGAACCGTCGACGTGCTGCCCACGACCGATCTCGGCGCCGGCACGTATGTCCTCGAAGTGAGGGGCAATGTCACCGGCACGTTCGGCGGTGGATACTCCGGAACTCTCAACGTCTCCCCGGTTCCTCTGCCGGCGGCATTTCCTCTGATGCTGTCGGGGATGGGCCTGCTCGGTGGCGCCATCCGTCGCCGGCGCCTGGCCTGACGGCCTCCAGCTGCGGGGCCCGCGCCCCGCGAGACCGATACGAAAAGAGCGCCGCCGGAATCTGAGCGGCCTCAGGGGGCGCCCCAGGCCCTCGCGGTGTCTTCGCGGTGATCGCGACAGAACCGTGCCAGGCGATGCACGGCCATGCGGTATTCCTGGTCCAGCCACGAGAATTCCAGCCAGAACTCGCGCTGCGCTACGTAGGTAGTCGTCTCCCGGCTGGCGATGAACATGCGCAGCGCTGCATTCCGGTCTCGTGCAAGCTCCTGCATCTTTGCCTGCAGAGCCGCGAGCTCCTCGAGGGCGCGGCGCGACAACAGCTTCATGCTGTTCAGGCTCATCCGCTGCGGGTACGCAGTACTTCGAGCTCTGCCGTCGTGCGATCGAGCTCCGCGATCACTTCGCAGTAGCGTCGCCATGCGGCCCGCAGCGCGGCCTCCTGATGCGTCACCCGCTCGAGCCCCCGGCGCACGAGCTCGTGCTCCGACTGGATGCGCTGATGACGTCCCTCCAGGTTATCCAGTCTTTCCAGAAAGCGGGGATCGAGCCAGTCTGCTCGCTGGTCTTCCGACGCACTCATTGATCCTCACCTTCGCGCGTTTCTTGTTCCGGAATGCGCGTCAAGGTAGCGGAGGAGTGCTACAGAACCGTTGCAACAGCGTGCCGGTGGCGCCACCGTGATGGGCAGCGCAGACGTTAGGGGCGCCCTGCGGTATGCTCCCGGCATGAAAGCAAATTTCAGGCTCATGTGCGTTCTCGCCAGCGTCGCGGCGCTGGCCGCGGGTACCAGCCTCTGGGCGGGGCAGGCCAAGCAGGCCGCTGGGGCGGCAAAAGCCGCGACCGCTGCCGTACAGCCCGCCGCTGCCACCGGGTCCACTGCCGTACAGCCCGCCGCTGCCGCCGGGTCCACTGCCGTCCAGCCGCCCGCCCCGGCCCAGCCCGCACGCCCCCCGATGAACCCGGAGATCGCCGCCACTATCAAGAAGACCCTGGACTCGCGGTTCCCGGGCACGACCGTCAGCGACGTGCAGCCGAGTCCGCTGCCGGACCTTTATGAGGTCTACGTCGGCGGCAAGATCTACTACGCCGACGCTACCGGCGACCATGTCATCGTCGGCGGGTCCATCATCGACACCCGCACCAAGACCGACCTGACGGATGCGCGCCTGCAGGAGCTCGGCACCATCGACTTCAAGTCGCTGCCCTTCGACAAGGCGATCAAGGTGGTGCATGGCAACGGCTCGCGGCAGCTGGCTGCCTTCGAGGACCCTGACTGTCCGTTCTGCCAGAAGCTCGAGCAGGAGCTGGCGACGATCAAGGACACCACTGTGTACGTGTTCCTGTTTCCCATCGATTCGCTGCATCCGCAGGCGAGCAAGCACGCCCATGAGATCTGGTGTGCACCCGATCGGGCCGCGGCCTGGACCAACTGGCTGACGCAGAGGAAGGCGCTCCCGCAGGCCACCTGTCAGAAGGACCCCATCGGGGAGCTGGCGAAGCTGGGCGACAAGCTGAACATTGACGGTACGCCAACCATGTTCCTGGCCAATGGCCATCGTGTTGGCGGCGCTATCCCGACCGACCAGCTGGAGAAGCTGCTCGTGGCCGCTTCCGGACCGCCCGCGGGCACCGGTACAGGTGCCGCTGCGCCGACCGGCAAGCATTGAGATTATTTCTTGGTTTTGACCGGGCGCTGCCAGTCTTCGACAGTCGTCTGACGGGCGCGCGCGATCGTCAGCTTACCCGGTGGCACTTCGCGCATCACGGTCGAGCCGGCCGCAATAGTGGCGCCGGGCCCGATGACGATCGGCGCGACCAGCACGCTGTTGGAACCCGTGTGCACATCGTCCCCGATGCGAGTCAGGTGCTTGTTCGCACCGTCATAGTTGGCGACGATCGTGCCGGCACCCATGTTCACGCGGCTCCCGACCTGCGCGTCGCCGACGTACGTGAGGTGGTTGGCTTTCGAGCCCTGTCCCAGTTGTGAGTTCTTGACCTCGACGAAGTTGCCAATGTGCACTTCGTTGGCCAGCTTCGCCGTGGGCCGGAAGCGCGCAAATGGCCCGATGTTGCAGGCCTGCCCGATGACGGCGCCATCGATGACGCAATTGGAGAAAACGACCGTGTCATCGCCAATCTCGCTGTTGCGCACGACGCAGTTCGGGCCGACACGCACGCGATTGCCGAGCTTCACGGTGCCCTCCAGAAGCACGTTGGCATCGAGGAATACGTCGCTTCCATGTGTCACGTTGGCGCGGACATCAATTCGGGTCGGATCCGCGATCGTCACGCCGGCAAGCATCAGGCTGCGGGCGATTCTTTGCCGATAGACGCCTTCCAGCTCCGCAAGCTGCACTTTGTCGTTGACGCCGAGCACCTCGGCCACGGTGGGCGCGATGAGCGGAAGCACGGCGATCTTCTGCTTGACCGCCGCAGAGACGATATCGGTCAGGTAGTACTCTCCCTGAGCATTCTCGTTCTTCAGCCCCTGCAGCCATTTTCTCAGCAGCTTGGCGGGCGCCACGAGCACTCCCGTGTTGCACTCGCGGATCTTGAGGTCTCTGCGGGCAGCGTCCTTCTCTTCCACGATCCGCAGCACACGGCCGCGCGCGTCCCGCATGATCCTGCCGTAGCCTGAAGGGTCGTCCAGCACCATGGTGAGCAGGGCGACCTGCCTGGTGCCCGCGAGCGCAAGCAACTCCTGCAGCGTGGTGTGTTGGATCAGCGGTACGTCGCCGTAGAGGACCAGGACGCGGCGATCGTCCGGAATTTCGGGCATCGCCTGCGCGACCGCGTGGCCGGTCCCCAGACGCTGCGCCTGTAGGGACCACGACAGTGGCTGCTCGGTGCCGGCCTCGTCGGCAAAGGCGGCACGTACCGCATCGCCGCCATGTCCGTACACCACGTGAATCGTTGCAGGCTCGAGCGCTCGTGCCGCCTCGATGACATGCGCCAGCAGGGGGCGTCCGGCGAGCGGCTGGAGTACCTTGGGGGAAGCGGACTTCATCCGCTTGCCCTCGCCGGCCGCCAGAATTACGACCGAGAGCGGCACGGTATCAGCCGGGTTTGAGACCTTGGCCATGGGGCGATTGTACCCAATGCGGTTCGGGTTCCGCTGCCTGGCGGACTCGGAGCGTGCGCCGCTCCAGCGGACAGCTCCTCCAGCTTGCGCCGCATGAGCGCTCCCATGAACAGCTGCGGGTTGGAGTGAATCTGATGCTCGGCCGTCTCGCGCTGCTGGATGAGTGCGGCGGCGTTCTTGAAAGCTGCCTCGAACGAGGGTGCCTTGGGCAGGGCATCCTTCAGGAAGGCCTCACCGAACCAGGTGAGATCGCGGCTGTCGTCGCAGCCGAAGGAGCTGTGCTGCGCGTCCGCGGCCGTGATGATGAGGGTCGTGTCGTTTTCCAGCTCGTCGAGAAACACGCCCGAGTAGCACGCCGAGACGATGATGACACGCCACTTGATGCGCGCGTCGTCGAGGATCTCCTGTAGATCGGCCGGCCCCAGCTGCGCCAGGGGAAGCGAGCCGTTGGACACGGCCAGCCCGTCCTCAGAGCCATGTGAGGTCAACATCAGGACCAGCACATCCTGCTCGACGTCCATCCGGTCCGCGACCCGCTTCACGGCCTGATCCAGCCCCGAGACCGTCGCGATAGGGTAGGTATCGCGGTCGTTGTCATCGTTGATCAGCTCCAGCGAGCGGTCCGCTGTGCCGAATTTGTCGGCAAAGACCTGCTCCGCATACAGCGCTTCGCGTTTGAACACTGCCTGCTCGCCGACACCTGCGAAGCCGATGAAGAACATGTGCGGCTTGCCCGGAATCGCCGGCGCGACACGTTCCGCGGCTGCCTCGATCTGCGCCGGCTGGTCATACAGCAGGCTTTCGGTCGTTGCGGCATCGTCGTCCTGCGCCTGCTCCTGAGTGTCGTCGACCAGCCACAGGCGGGTATCCAGCCCGAACGAGTCCAGCACGAACGGCGCGACGAGAATGAGGGCGGCCGCAACGAGCACCGCTCGGCGCCGCACCACGGGATAGGCCGCCCGGACGGTGCGCAAACCGATGAACTCCAGGTACGCCAGGGCGAGCAGCACGGACAGGATGGGACGGTCGTGGACGAAGGGAATGTCGCTGAGCAACCACAACAGCAGCAGCAGGTAGGGAGCTACCGACAGCGCCGGCACCAGCAGCGCGCGCGTGTCGGCCTCCTTGTCCTGCGAACGCGCGATCAGCGCACCCGCAAAGAATCCGACCAGAAGGTAGGACGCCCATCCGAACAGGCCATCCATCTGCAGAACTGCACCCTTGTCGGAGTGCAACCAGTCCAGCCCGGCCCACACCAGCAGTCCGACGATCAGCAGCAGGACCGCCTGGTCGAAGGTGCGCACGAAGCGTTCGGGAGGGACGCGGCCCGGGATGAGCAGCCGCAGGCCCGCCGTCAGATTGCGCCTGAGGGCGGTGAACACACCGGGACGAGAAGGTTGCGGCGCGGACTCCGTCAGCGACGACCGCGGCGGCGCGGTCGACGCGGGCGGCGAGGTCTGCCGTGAGGCAGGGTCGGGCCACTCGCCCGCGGGCGGCGCGTTCCGGGCGCCTGGCTCACCTTCGGGAGGCACGGGGACTCGGTCAGCGACCCTTACGCAGCCGCTGGATCAGTTTCAACTGCGCGACGACTCGGGCCAGCTCGGCTTGCGCCTCGGCCAGGGTGATCTTGTCGCTCTTGTCCCGCAACGCCTCCTCGGCGCGCTGCTTGGCCGCCAGAG
>CAZLYG010000217.1:0-8584 GCA_964563075.1 uncultured Steroidobacteraceae bacterium
CGCGTTCGCGACCGGGCTGGCGAACCGGCTCATCCAGCCGCCGCAGCCACCCATCAAGGTGGACTTTCTGCGCGATGCGCCCGTGAAGGAAATCCCGCCGCCGCTGCCCAAAGTCGAGTTGGAGCGCACCACGGTCGAGCTGCGTCGCGATCCTGACCTCACACCCGTGGTCGATCCGGGCGATACCATTCACGACCTGCCACCAGCGCCTCCCGCCGCTACCCTATCCACGCAGGCACCGCGACCGCCGGCGCCCGTGAAGCGAGTAGCCGGAGGTCCGGGCAAGGGGTTCCCCGACTCCGACGACTATTATCCGCCGGCGGCCAGGCGGCTGAATGAGCAGGGCAGCGCCGCGGTACAGGTTTGCGTCGATCCGACCGGGAGACTCACAGCCGAGCCGACAATCGCACAGTCCTCGGGTCACTCACGCCTGGATGAGGGCGCGATCAAACTGGCCAAGGCCGGCTCGGGGCACTATCGTCCCACGACGGAGAACGGGGTACCTGTGAGCTCCTGCTACGCCTACCTGATCAGATTCCACCTGCAGTAACCCGGCGGCGGGTGACCGCCGCGGGGGATCTGCGCGTCACCGGCGAGCCCGCCGCAGACCGACGACGTCCGTGCTTCCCTCACTGCCCGTTGGGCCGGGACTCGGGCCGCGTGCCACCCGGCCAGCCCGTGCCGCGCTTGTAGGCCTGAGGTCCTTCAAATACCGCTTCGACGCGCGAGATCTTGCCACCGACGAACTTGAAGATCTCGGTGTTCAGGATCTCGTTCGGCTCGCGCATCCCCTCAGGCATCTGAAATCGGTGTCCCTGATAGGTCCAGCTCTCCACGTTCCCCCGGCGCATGAAGTCAAAGGTGGCGAACACCAGCTGGCGCTTCTCGTCAACGATCGGGAAATGCGCATCCTCGTATCCGGTGATGAACGAATACTCGCTGTAGTCGAGCTGCTTCCCACAGCCGATCCCCAGCATGTTGGGTCGAGGCGCCTCCCCTGCGACCTCGGTCGGCTGCCGTCCGATCGGTACCGGGGGAGTGTCGTGCGGGCCAAACGCCGTGACGTTGCCATTCTCGAGCCGGATGCACGATTCGGCATAAGGTGCCAGGTGGCTATCGTGAAAGGCGACGGAGCGCAGGTAGCCGAGCGCTCCAGCCTTCAGCTGCTCGCGCGACAGGCGCGATTTCGTGGGCTCCTCGCGCTCCATGGTCTGCATCCAGCTCGGATCCTTTGGAGGCAGATTCATGGCGCTGGCCGCGTGTCGGTCGACGACCGTCTCGATTTCGGTGATTTTCCCGCTGACGATCTTGAGCCGGACCATGAGGAGATCCGGAAAAGGCACCTCATGGTTCTCCATGAGACTGACGAAGCTTGCAACGCCGCCCGTGGAGGCATCGAAGACGTCGTGCCGGTAGGGCCCGTAGGAATTGAAGGTCACCCACAGGCCATCCTTACCGAGATCGAGCTCGGCGCCGTTTTCCGTGTACCGGTAGCGATCGGCGAGCGCCAGCGAGGAGGGATCGTGCCGGGCCAGCGCCTGCAGGTACGCGTCCATGAAGCCCTTGAGACATTTCTCATCGCAGGCCGGCTGAGAATCGCGGGCGAAGCTCGTAGTGAGCATGGCCAACGCCGCAGCGATGACCCCCAACCCGCTTCCGACTGACTTAAGGAAGTGCACGCTCGCCCCCTCGACCTGTTTCAGGTGACTTCGATTATAGATTTTTTTTGCGCTCCGGCCGCGAGAGCCGCTGCAGCTGCAAGCTTGTGTTTGGCCTGCCATGGTGGACCGACCGAACGGCCCAGCGCGGCAAGGAAGGTATCAACGTCCCTGGCGCCGAGTGCCTGTGCCGCGTCATCGAACACGCGCTCCCGATCGTACCAGTAGACGGACCAGCCGCGCGCCTTGGCGGCGGTCGCCAAAGCTTCGCGGTACATGATGGAGTCGGCCACATTCGCCGCGCGAGTGTCGGAGATCCGCTCCTCGGTCGTCGCGGGAAGCTCCGGGCACACGCGGATTGCGATGCTGGATATGGGCTTGGAAACACTCCTCGCCAATGCCTCCAGACCCTCGCGGGCACCGATCGCTGCTGCCTGCTGTACACGCTCGACGAGTGCGACCGCATCGGCAAGCGAAATTTTCCGCGCCCAAGGGCTATTGGCATAACGCCCCACCGCCCAGGATCCCTCGTGGTGATACGGATGGGTGGGCAGGCCCTGGGTCAGGTCGATCCGGCGGCGATCGAGGAGCTTGCCATCGCCGGCGAGAGTAATGAGGACAGCAGAGTTGCCGTGCTCGGCGACTCCCACAGCCGCCTCAACCGTCGGGCTTGCGCTCATCGTGTCCATCCTTTGTAGACGGGACGTATACTCTACGCCGGCGGCCGGCCGGAACGCTGCAGAAGGGAGAGCGATGCCGTGAACAAGCTCAGCCGACGTGAATTCAATGCTCGCTGCCTAGCCGTTGGCATGTCATTGCCCGCCGCCAGCGCAATGCTTGCGGGCTCACCCAGCGCACTGGCCGCCGATGCCGCGCCGAGCGAAGCGCGCACCGTGCGGTTTCCTGACGGCAGCGTCGTTCCGGCCGTCGGCCAGGGTGCCTGGCACCTGGGACAGGGAAGACACTCGGAGGCCAAGGAAACGGAGGCGTTACGCACGGGCGTTTCCCTCGGCATGAAATTGATCGACACGTCCGGAAATTACGGCAACGGCCGCTCGGAGGAATTCATCGGCCGCGCGCTGGGCGCTCAGCGCGACAGCATCTACCTGGTCTCCAAGGTCGAGGCCGACGAAGTCTCAGGGGACGGCATCCCCCGTGCCTGCGCGGCGAGCCTCGCGCGCCTGCGCACCGGTCATCTCGATCTCTATCTGCTGCACTCGCCCGTGTCCAGCTCGAAGTTCCCCGGCGTCGTGGCGGCATTCGAGCAGCTGCGCGCTGCCGGCAAAATCCGCTCTTGGGGTGTTTCCAACTTCGATCGGAGCCAGATGGAAGATCTGTTCCGTGTTCCAAACGGCAATCGCTGTGCGACCAATCAGATTCCCTACAGTCTCAACAACCGCCGCATCGAGCGTGACGTTCTGCCATGGTGCGCTCAGCACAAGGTGCCGGTGATGGCATACTCACCTCTGGGCGGGGATAACAATCTCCTGGTGCGCGACCGGACGCTGACGCAGATCGGCGCCGCGCATGGCTGCACCGCAGCCGCCGTGGCGCTCGCCTGGGTCATCCGCAGCGGCAACGTCATTGCAATTCCCGAGTCGGGCTCTCCGGAGCATGCCAGGGAAAACGCTGTCGCTCTTTCTCTGACACTCACTCCGAGTGACCTGCAGGCGTTGGCAGCGGCGCATCCCGGTCCCCTAGGGGCCACCTGAATGCGCAACGCGGGCCGATCGCAGCGAGCGCAAGACGCCGCCGATGGCCGCCCCTGCCGGTCCCACGAAGAAATATGCGATTCGATACCAGGTGGGCGGGCTCTCAGCGCTCCATGCCGTCATTGCTGCGACCATGAGGAGCATCATCGCCCCCAGAACGAAGGCCGCTCCGCGCCGATACCGCTCGGCAACATATCCGATGAGCGCCACCGCCGGGAACATGATGAGCAGAGCAACTGGATCGTAAGTGACAACGGGGCCCGAGACCACCCGGTTGACGCTGAGCTCCGCTATGCCGACCGCTACATACGCGAGCAGCGCCACACCCACCCTGCCCGCCGTGGGTCTGAGCCTCGGCCAGAGGAGCGAGGGGGCTGATACCCAGATCTGTCGCACATACCATCGCAGAGCGGCAGATGGCGCAGCCTCGTTGGCACGCCGCAGGTACTCCTCTGCGAGATCACCGATCAAAGGCTCCCGCTGCTCAGCAGATACCAGTCGCGTCAGAACCCAGTTGGCCACGTGCAGAGCGCGGTGACGCATCAGGCCCCCTGGAGGCCTTTGATTCCGGAGCTCATCTTCAGGAGGATCTCGTGTGTGCTGCGCACCGCCGCCTTGCCATTGGCGGTCATCTCGAAATAGCGCTTCGCGCGGCCACCGCGCTCCGGCGTAGGCTCGCCTGCATAAGACCTGACGAAGCCCTTCGACTCCAGTCGCACGAGCGTTGCGTATACCGCGCCTATCGAAATATCGCGGCCGGTGGCGTACTCGATATCCCTGCGGACCGTCATGCCGTAGGCGTTGGAGCCCAGGCGCATCACGGCGAGCAGCACGATGTGCTCGAGTGAGCCCAGGGTGTCTACATTTCTCTTCATTTGTTTTATATTATAAAACAAAAGGAGACAACATGATCAACTATGTCATGGTGGGCACCAACCGATTCGAGGCCGCCGTTGCGTTCTACGATGCGCTCATGGCCGAGATGGGCGCCAGCCGGGCTTATGCCACCGAGAAGAACGTGGGCTGGGGTTGGGGTATAGGCACGCCGATGTTCATCATCACCCGCCCGTTCGATCAGCGGCAGGCCACCGTGGGTAACGGCTGCATGGTCGCCTTCGATGTCGCGACTCCCGAGCTGGTGGACGCGCTGCATGCCAAGGTGCTGGCGCTCGGGGGCAGCAGCGAAGGAGATCCGGGCCCTCGCGGCGAGCATCTGTACGCCGCCTACTGGCGCGACCTTGACGGCAACAAATGCAATTTCATCTGCTATCACCAGAAGAGCCCCACCACCTGATCAAAGCGTGTGAAGATCTCGCACCGGCACGATCCCAATTGGAGCTCCCGCAATGCCAGCTAGCCTGATGCAGATAACTACTCCCGACGGTCCATGCACCACAGAGTGGGTACGTCCCGCGGGAGCCGGTCCGTGGCCTGCGGTCATTGTGTTCTTCGATGCCGGCGGCCTGCGACCTGCGCAAACGCGAATCGCCGAGCGCATCGCCAGCAACGGTTACCTGGTATTCCAGCCCGATCTGTTCCACCGCTCGCCGCCGGTAGCCTCGTTTCTGGGCGGCGAAGCAACGCTCACGGCTCTCATGAAGGTATTCGGTGACCCGCAGCGGCGGGCGCGTTTCATGGCCGAGTACTACCTGCCCGCGCTCGACTACGCCAACCTGAAAAAGACCGTAGGCGCACTACTGGACCATATCGAGCAGCGGCCGGACGTCAAAGGCAGCATCGGCACGACGGGCTACTGCATGGGCGGCAACGCGAGCGTCCGGACTGCCACGATCTTCGGCGACCGGATCGCCGCGACGGCCGCTTTCCATCCCGGCGGTCTGGTGACCGACCAGCCCGAGAGCCCCCATCTGCGGGTCAAATCGATCCAGTCCCGGCTCTATCTGGCTCCGGCCATCGGCGATCTGCCGCCGGACGCAGAGGCCAAGCTGCGCGCGGAGCTCGATGCGGGACACGTACGCTATGAAATCGAGCAGTACCCGGCGAAGCATGGCTACGCCGTGGACGACGCAGGCGACAACTACGATGCCGCCGCTGCAGCGCGCCATTACGAGGCGCTTGCGAAGTTGTTCTCCGGGACACTGCGGGGCTGAGGCACTACGGGCCTGGTGTTACGAATTGCAGCCAGATCCCATGGGCTGACACCGGCGACAGCCAGAGTGCGTGCGGATCGCACTCGTACTTTCTCGGCTCGAAGTGGCCATGCTGCAGGCTCTTTTCCAAGGCCGCCAGGTTCTTCACCTCGACACGAGCTCCGATGACGCTGTTCGCGCCAGCCCCGGTGACGAGGTTGACGCTGGCCTCGGGAAGCTCTGCAACAACGATCCGGCCCGGAATCGGGCCGCACGGTTGCGAACGCCGCATCGGGATACGCAGCCGTTGCAACAGCAGGCGTTCGCCTTGCTGCTCGCGAACCCAGACGCCGGACAACCGAACGGCACCGTTGGGATGCGCAAAATGCTCCGGCCTGTCCGTCGGCGCCTTCTCGCGAGCGCCAAAGAACAAGGAGTGGAGCGGAGAATCGAGCGGGAATACCAGCGCCCCGCCATCCCGTTCCAAGGGCATGCCCATGGAGCGCACACCGCGCAGCAAGGCAGCGAGGTCGGGCGCATAGAGCCCGAAGTACACCGGCCCATCCCCGCTGCGCAGCCTCCGCCGATACTCCCCGGTCAGCGGATCGACCGCTGCCGCGGCGGTGATCAACTCGAGCTCCGTCCCGTCCGGGAATTTGACATGCGCATTGCGGATGCCGTCCCCGTGAAACCGCCCCGGCTTGATGGCGAAACCCATCGCACGGAAATCCTTTTCCGCCTGCGCGAGGTCGGCTACCACGATCGGGATGTGGTCGAGACCTTGAATGAGCGGCTGCTGCGCATCGGCAACGCCTGCCAGCAACAGGGCAAGTGCCGCAAAGAGGGTGCAATGCCTCCCGTTGACCGTCCCCATTGAACCTCAGGTCCTTGTGCAGCGCCGATGGGCCGGGCATCCCCGCAGCTTACCCTGAGTCCGCCGTGGCTCGCGACGCTCGCGAGAGGCACCGCGCCCTGACGTTTTCCTCTACGCCGCGTCTATCTACCAACAACAAACAATACCTAGAGCGGTATGCGAGCGCTATTCGCCATCGCGCTGATCTGCGTGCTTCCGGCCGGTTGCGAGACCGTCCCACAGACCCATTCCGTGGCCGGTTCGGCGCCTGCGGCACTGCACGTCAAAGAGGTCAAACCCATCCCGAACCCTTGCGACTTGAGTCATCAGCGAATGAGCGCGGTGGGTGGCAGTGCGCTGGGGGCAGTCATCGGCTTCAGCGTATGCCGCCTGGCGACCGAGGTATTGGCCAGGAAGTCGGGCACAGCGGACAAGAACCGCATCAGCGCCGGTTGCGCTGTCGCAGGAGGCATCGCTGGCTACACATGGGCCGCCGATACAGCGCGCCGGCGATGCGAGGTATACCAAGCCATACAGCGAAGCCAGCCGAACGCGCAGTTTGCAGAGGTCACCGTCGTCGAGCCTCCGCCACCCAATTCGCCCGCGAAGGAAGAAGAAGCCACGGTCAGTGTCACGACCCTGCCCGGGCTGGGTCACTTTGCAGCCGGCTCTGCGGCGCTGACTCCCCAAGCCCAACAATACTTCGGCGCCATTGCCCGGCAGTACACGTTCGACGCTCAGAGGGCGAGTCTTGCGCGCAGCTTATCAGCCGAGCAGCAGCAGGAGGTCAACGACCCGCAGAAGCTCGAGGCCCTGCGTAGAGACTGGGATCGGATCCCCATCGTGCTGGTGGGCCACACGGACGACACCGGCTCGCCCGCCATCAATGCAACTCTGTCTGAACAACGGGCGCGAGCCGTCGCCGACGTGTTCAGAGCGGCGGGTGTGTCGCCCGAGCGGATCTACTACCAGGGCGCAGGATCGAGTCTGCCGGTGGGCGACAACCGTACTGAGGAGGGGCGCGCAAGCAATCGTCGCGTGGAGGTCATCGAGCTGCCGCCGGGCTCGGATGTCGCCCAATACCTCTCGCTCCGCGAGCCCAATCCCGACCTGTTCAGGCCACTGCCGCAAGCGCTTCCGCTGAGCACGCCGGCTCAAGCCCCCAGCCCTACGGTGGCCAACACGCTGCCGTCAACCCCGTCCCAGCCGAGGCGAGCGGCGAAACCGTCAACCGCCGCACGCGCCTCAACCGCCGCACGCGCCTCAACCGCCGCACGCGCCTCAACTGCCGCACGCGCCTCAACTGCCGCACCCGGTGCTGGCGCTGATGACTTCGAGGACGTGCCCGCCGCGACGTTGCCCGTGGCCGCCGCGACGATTCTCAACGCCTCGCCAACGAGGCCCGCCGCCGCCGCAACCACGCCCGCTGCCTTGCCGGCCACGTCCGCTGCCTTGCCGGCCACGTCCGCTGCCTCGCCAGCCACGCCCGCTGCCCAAGCGACTGGACCTGCGGCACCGGGGAGCGGTCCTGCGACTCCTGCATCGCTCAGGCCGCGAGCGGACCGGCCACCCTCGGCGGCCCCGACCAACACATCCTTCATCGACGCGCCGTCCGCGGCACTCACCATCGACTTCGGTGGCGTCCCGGCGCCATCGCACGACACCACGATTGCAGACGCACTCGGTCGCCCGAGAGTTACCAAAGGCAGCTGGGGATTCATCCAGACGGCGGTGGCGGCGGATGAGCCGATCTATGCCGTCGCCTGTACCCGCGACTCTCCCGACCTCAATCAGTCACTGCCTGCGAAGCAACTCAGCACCGGACGGGCAGTCCCCACTTACAACACGCGCCAGTATCTTCCCGGGTTCAACGACTCGGCCTGGCTAGGCTCGACCAACGGTCAAGGCATCGGGCTCAACCACGTGGCCATTCTGCGGGACGGCGACACGCCGGTGAGCGAGCCCGACGTGCTCGTGTACCGGGACATGGATCTCACCGGCAACATGACAGCCAACTTGAGGGCTCACTCGCGAGTGAAGGTCTACGAGGGTGAAAAGGCCCTCCTGTACCGCGTGTTCGTGCAACAGCCGGCGCTGAGGTGTCTGGATATCGTGGTCCCCTTCAACGGCGGCCTCGATGCCCGGATGGGCAATCTCTACTACGAGCATGACCGAACGATTTTCATGGCCCCCTACACGCCCAAACGCCTGCAGGCGCAATAAACCATGTCGCAATCCCTGGCCAGACTCCTCGGCGAATATCGCGAGTTT
>CAZLYG010000218.1:0-8557 GCA_964563075.1 uncultured Steroidobacteraceae bacterium
CGCGCCATGGCTTTCTGCCCCTGAAGGAAGTCTCCAAGGAGTTCTTCCGCCAGCAACCCCAGGGCGGCCGGATGAATATCCGTGAGCTGCTCGCCGAAGGGCAGGACCTGATCGTGCAGGTCGAGAAGGAGGAGCGCGGGAACAAGGGTGCCGCGCTCACTACATTCATCAGTCTGGCCGGCCGGTTTCTGGTGCTGATGCCGAATAACCCGCGCGCAGGCGGCGTGTCGAGGCGCATCGAAGGCGAAGACCGTGACCAGATGCGCGAGGTCATGAGCCAGCTGCAGATCCCCGAGAGCATGGGCGCCATCGTGCGCACGGCCGGTGTCGGACGCTCTGCCGAGGAGCTGCAGTGGGACCTCGACAACCTGAAGTCGCAGTGGGAGCAGATCGCCGCGGCCTCCAAGGATCGCCCCGCGCCATTCCTGGTGTTCCGCGAGAGCGATGCGGTCACCCGGGCGATGCGCGACTACCTTTCCGATGACATCGGCGAAGTGCTCGTGGATGACCCGGGAGCCTTCCAGAAGGCCCAGGAGTACATGACCCGCTTCATGCCCGCGGACGCCCAGAAGCGCCTGAAGCTCTACCAGGACGATATCCCGCTTTTCACGCGCTTCCAGATCGAGAGCCAGATCGAGTCCGCGTACGCGCACAAGGTCCAGTTGCCGTCCGGCGGCAGCATCGTGATCGACTACACGGAGGCGCTGGTTTCCATCGATATCAACTCGGCGCGCGCCACGCGCGGCAGCGACATCGAGACCACAGCGCTCAACACGAATCTCGAGGCCGCGGACGAGATTGCCCGTCAGTTGCGCATCCGCGACATCGGCGGCCTGATTGTCATCGATTTTATCGACATGGAGTCGACCAAGAACCAGCGGGACGTCGAGGACCGGCTGCGTGACGCCGTGCGAATGGATCGCGCGCGGATCCAGATCGGTCGCCTGTCGCGCTTCGGACTTCTGGAAATGTCGCGGCAGCGGCTGCGTCCCTCCCTCGGTGAGTCCAGTCATATCGTCTGCCCGCGGTGCGTCGGAATCGGCACGATCCGCAGCATCGAATCGATGACGCTGGCGATTCTGCGGCTGATCGGCGAAGAGCTGCGCAAGGATCGCACGTCCCGCGTCATCGCCCAGGTGCCGGTCGATGTGGCGACCTATCTGTTCAACGAGAAACGCGAGTGGCTGCGCACGCTCGAGGATAAGAGCGAAGCTGAGCTGATCATCGTTCCGAACGAGGGCATTCAGACGCCCGAGTATTCCATTCGGCGCGTCCGTGACGACGAGGCCGAGCTGCCCGAGAACAAGCAGCTGAGCTATCTCATGCCGACGGCGCCGAGCGTCGCGGAACCTCTGGGCACGAAAGATAAGAAGCCCCAGTCAGAAGCACCCGCCGTCGCGACGCTGCTTCCCTCGACTCCGGCCCCCATGGTCGTACGTCAGGTGGCCCCGGCTGCGCCGGCCCCGACCGTAACCCCCCCGCCGCGTGGCGGGTTCTGGGGCTGGCTGAAGGGAGTATTCGGGAGCGAGCCCACCCCGGCTCCGGTGCAGGCCGAACCTGCTCCTGCAGCTGCTGTGTCCTCGAGCCCCAGTGAACGCCGTGACTACGGCGAGCGCAGGCGCGATGGTCGTCGCGACCACGGACGCCATCGACACGGGGACGCGGGTCACCGGCGTGACCGAGGCGACGGACGCGATCGAAACGAGGCGCGGGACAGAGGTGAAGCGCGCGATGGGCGCGACAGAGACCGCGATCGCGGCGAGCGTGGTGATCGCAGCGCGCGCGGTGACCGCGGGGGTGACCGAGGCGATCGTGGCGGTGACCGCGGCGATCGAGGCGACCGCGGTGATCGTAGCGCGCGTGGTGATCGAGGCGACCGCGGGGATCGCAACATGGATCGCGACCGCAACCGCGAGCGCGGCGAACATTATTCTCGCGACCGCGCAGAGCAACGCGAGCGCAGTGAACACAGCGGTGACCAGGCTGCGCGACCGGAAGGTGGCGCTCAGCAGATCGAGTCGGGCGCGGGTTCCGTGCGTCACGATCAAGGCGACGGTCCTCCTCAGGGGGCGTCCGATCGCAACGGCAACAGTGCCCCCGATCGTGTGGGAATGAATGATCGACGCGACAGCGCCGAACGCGGTGAGCGCGGCGGCAGAAGCCGTCGCGGACGGCGTCGCGGTCGACGCGGCGGCGGGGGAAGCGGAGGTCCCCGCGAGCAAGGCAATGTTGGAATGTCGGCTGGCGGCGATATGACGGCCAGTGGCGAGTCTGCCGAGCCGTTTCGTTCTGCCGAGTCAGCTGGCTACGGTGAATCGCGGCAAAGCCCTGAGGGTCGGGAGTCGCGCGAGGGTGTCGAGCGCCACGACCGTTACGAATCGCGTGATGGCGGCGCGCACCATGAGCGCCAGGAATCGCGCGAAGGGGGCGAGCGTCACGAATCGGGCGAGAGCGGTGCGCAGGGCGGCCGCCCGGAATCACGTGAAGGTGGTCAGCGTTACGAGCGCCAGGAATCACACGAAGGCGGCGAGCGTCACGAGCAGGCGCGCGAGCCCGGTGGTCCCCAGGCTGGCGGAGCACCTTCCGCACCGGTTCAACACTCAGAGCCCAGCGGCGAGCGCGGCGCCCACTTCGAGCCCAGCCGGGAAGGCGGCTCGACGCAACAGAGCAAACCGTATGTCGTGTGGTCGTCGGCGCCGTCGGACAGGGTCGCCTCCGGCGGGCGAGGACCGGAAGAATAGCGGACGCTTACAGGTCGGCTGGCCGCGTTTCCGGGGGCATGCTCTGGCGAAGATGCCGGAGCAAGCCCCGCGAGGCGGCCTCGACCAGATCCAGGACCTCCTCAAAGCCATTCGCTGCGCCGTAATACGGATCGGGCACGTCGGTCGCGCCCAACTCGGGCGCGAACTCCAGAAACAGTCGGATCCGCTCGTGCGCCGAGCGCGGCGCACGCCCTCTCAGCTCAGACAGATTCTCGCGGTCCATCGCCAGAATGAGATCGAACTGATCGAAGTCCCGGGGCTCGACGACCCGCGCCCGCAACAGGGACAGATCGTAACCGCGTCGCAGCGCCGCGGCCCGTGTGCGCGCATCGGGCGCTTGACCGACGTGGTAGGCCGCTGTTCCGGCTGAATCGAGCTCGAAACGCAGATCGGGAGCCTCGCGAGCGGCCACCGACCTGAAAACGACTTCAGCCGTCGGCGAGCGGCAGATATTCCCCAGGCAGACAAAGAGTATCCGCATGCTCCCGCGCGGCCGCTACTTCACGCTGTAGCCGCGGCCCTCCAGGCAAGCCGTCATGGCGCGGTTGTAATCAGTGCGCTTGGCGTTGGCGTCCTGCGGGTCGACTCCACCCCCGGCCTTGGTCGGATCGAAGCCACTCTGGCCCGAAGCCCAGGAATGACACTCGTACCGGTCCTTCGACTGCTGATCCTCGCTCTGACCATTCTTCGGGTAGATGAACACGTCGTCGCTGGGTGGAGCCTGCGTCGAGGCGCTATCGCCGCTGCCATCGGGGGGCGCGACGACCTCGTACTGATTGTCGCTGGGGCGCCAGACGTAGTACGTGTCATTGGAATAATAGTACGGGATGCCGCCGAACCAGACCGTCGTGTAATACGGCGGCAGCACCGGAACGAACACGCCGACAGGCGGCGCAACCACGACGAATCGCGGTCCGTACGGCCGGTACCAGATACCGCCCGAATAGTAGAAATGGTCGTGGAAGTGATCGACCGTTATGTACCCGTGCGGGAGCACGGGGGCGACGTATCCCCGTGACGGGTAGTAATGATTGTGGGCGTAGCGGCCGTCCATGTGCTCCCAGCGCTCATGCCGATCGCCGCCCCGCGGGTCCGCCTGAGCGACGCCGATCAGAACAAAAGCGGCAAGGACACCGCACGTCAAACCGAAGATTCGCCTCATAGAGTTATCTGACACGATCGTCTCCAGCTCATTACTTCACGGTGTAGCCGCGTGCCTCCAGGCACGCACTGATCGCCCTACGATAGTTGGTCGCCTGGTGCTCCATCGCTGCCGCCTGTCTGGCGTCCTGCTGGACGATGACCTGCGAGTTGGCGGCGGCCTGAGCCTGATCGCTCGCATTGCCTACAGCCGCACCTGTGATGCCGCCGGCGACCGCACCGAACCCTGCATCGCGAGGTCCCGCAATGACGGCGCCGAGAATCGCACCGGCGATGGCGCCGACTGCTGTGCCCGCGCCCGAAGGCGGCGCCGACACGACACGCACGCGCTCATGCGGAGGAACGCCAGGAGCACTCGGATCGAAGCCGGTCTGCTTGACGGCCCACAGATGGCAGTCGTAGCGATCGCGGTCCTGCTGCTCGGCCGTCTGGCCCTGCTGCGGATACGCGTACACGTCGGTATTAGCCCGTGGCGGGGGCGGAGGAGGCGCACGATACGGCCGCGGGGGCGGCGAATCGACGACGCAGCCCGTGAGCGCGACGCACGTCAGCGCCGCAAGACCCAAGGCCAGAACTTTCAAGAATTTAGGGGTAGTCATCATGTGCTTCCGAATGGTGGCAGCCCTCGCCGATATCAACGCCTGGCCGGCACGATAGTTGACGCCAGCTTACCCACTTTTGAGGGCCCGCGCCGTGCGTGGTTCCGCCGCAGTCCAAGCCATCCTGCATTCAGTTGCGATTCAGCTCCGCCGGGGCCGCGCCCATGACGGTGTGAACAATTGTAACTCCCGGCCTCCAGTCAGCGCTGCAGCAGCGCCGCCACGCGCTCGAGGTCGGCGGGCGTGTTCACATCCGGCCCCGGGCGTTGCTCCGTTTCTGCGACGCGGATCTCAAATCCATTCTGCAGCGCGCGTAGCTGCTCGAGCTTTTCGGTCCTCTCCAGAGTGCTCGGGGCGAGCGCAGCGAGGCGAATCAGCGAGCCCACGCGGTACGCATAGATCCCAACATGCCGGCGCGCGCCGGCGAAGCTCTTCTGGCTGGCAATGCCGCCTGGCGCTCCATCGCGGCACCATGGGATCGGAGCGCGGCTGAAATAGAGCGCCCGGCCGCTGGCATCCGTCACGACCTTGACGGCATTCGGATCCAGAAACTCCTGCACGCTCAAAATCGGCGCCGCCAGTGTGGCGACGTCCGCGCCGCTGTTGGCCTGCAGCAGCGCCGCGACCTGCCCGATCAGCGCCGGCGGAATCAACGGCTCATCGCCCTGCACGTTGACGACGATGTCCCCCTCGGGCCAACGCCGCAGCCGCGCAACTTCCGCAATACGGTCTGTGCCGGAGGTGTGCGACGCATCGGTCATGACGGTCTCGGCGCCGAAGGAATGAGCCGCACTGACGATCAGCAGATCGTCCGTCGCTATCAGTACTTCCGCGGCGTGCGACTGCACCGCACGTTCGTACACCCACTGCACCATGGGCTTGCCGGCAATGGGAAGGAGCGCCTTTCCGGGCAGGCGCGCCGATGCGTAACGGGCGGGAATGACGACGCGAAACATTCAGCGGTCGAGGAGCGGATCGTCCGCAGCGAGCTGGCGCGCTTCCTCCTCCAGCATGACGGGGACATCGTCACGAACGGGGTATGCGAGCCGGTCCATGCGGCACACCAGCACCTGAGAGTCCTTGTGGTACTTGAGCGTGCCCTTGCACACGGGACACGCGAGGATCTCCAGCATGTGTGCGTCCATCTGCGTCAACCTCTCTTGGTAGCGGCTAACCCGGTTTTGCGCAATACGCGTTGGAGCAGCTCTCGCTCCTGAGGCTCGCCGAGCTGGGCGCTGATCGGAACATACCAAAGCCGCGAAGCCGCGAACTCGCGGCATTTTACGGCATCCTTCTCGGTCATGAGCACCGGAAGGCGATCGCCGAATTCCAGCTCGCTCTCCACGAAGGGATGGTGGTCGGGAAACGGGTGCTCGATGACATCGATCCCGCGCTCCCGCAGATCGCGAAAGAACCTCGAGGGATTGCCGATGCCCGCAACGGCGTGTGCCCGCTGGCCCCTGAAACGCTCCAGCGACTGCTCGGGAGCGCCGTCATCGAGTCGGCAGGCGTTCCCAGCCACCATCGCCATGCTCGGGGAGGCCGTGAGTCCCGCTTCCTGCAACGACCGATGCTCCGGCCGCCCATTCACAACTGTCGCATCTGCGCGCAGCAGGCGCGACGCCGGTTCCCGAAGCGGGCCTGCCGGCAGCAGCCGGCCGTTACCGAAGCCACGCGTCCCATCGACAACCACGATCTCGAAATCGCGTGAGAGTCGCAGATGTTGTAGCCCGTCATCTGCAATGATCACGTCGACTCCGTGGGCGACCAGGGCACGCGCCGCCGCCACTCGCTCGCGTCCCACCATCGTCAGGCAACCCGTACGACGGCGCAGCAGCAAAGGCTCATCCCCGACCTCCCGCCAGTTCGAATCGGGCGCGACCAGGTGAGGCTCATCGAAAGAGCGGCCATAACCGCGCGAGACGATTCCAACCCGCAGTCCCCGCTGCGAGAGGCGCTCGGCCAGCCAGGCGACCAGTGGAGTCTTACCCGTGCCGCCGACCGTGAGATTCCCGACCACGATGACGGGTTTCCCGACCTGATGCGACCTCAGCCAGTGCGCGGCGTATGCGCGGGAGCGCACGCGCACCACTGCTCCGTAGATCCAGGACAGCCCGCGCAGCAGCGGCGCCGCGCCCGCACCCTCGCCATACCAAAGCCGCGTCAGCCGCTGCTCCATTCTCAGTCGTTGAAGTTCAGCTTGTAGAGTTGTGCGTAGATGCCACCTTGCTCGATCAGTTGCGCGTGCGTGCCGCTCTCCACGATGGCGCCGCGATCCAGCACGATGATGCGATCGGCCTGCTCGACCGTCGACAGCCGGTGCGCAATGATGAATGTCGTGCGGTTGCGCACGAGCTGAGCCAACGCGGCCTGAATGTGCCGTTCGGCTTCGGCATCGAGCGCGGAAGTCGCCTCGTCCAGGATGAGGATTGGCGCATCCTTGAGCAGGGCGCGGGCGATGGAGATCCTCTGACGCTGCCCTCCCGACAACAACACACCACGGTCCCCGACCATGGTGTCAAAGCCGTTCGGGAGTTCGCGGATGAACTCCATGGCGTGAGCAGCCTCGGCGGCGCGCTCCATCTGCGCCTCAGAGACCGCACGCCCAAAAGCGATGTTGTTGCGAACGGTGTCATCAAAGAGGACGACATCCTGGCTGACCACGGCTATCTGTTCGCGCAGATTGTGGAGCTCGTAGTCGCGCACGTCGTGCCCGTCGACGCGCACTGCTCCACGTTGTGCCTCGTAGAACCTGGGTATGAGACTGACGAGAGTGGACTTGCCGCTCCCGGATCGGCCGACGATGGCGATCTTCTGGCCTGCCGGCACGCTCAGGCTGATGTTCTCGAGCGCTGCCTGTTTCCCGCGGTCGTAGGTGAAGGTGACGTTTTCGAGCTCGACGGCGCCGCGCGCACGCGCGACTGTCAGAGTCCCCCCAGCGGGCTCGGGCGGCGCATCCAGAGTCTCAAAAACAACCTGGCCCGCGGCGACCGCCTGCTGTATCGGGCCGGAGGCGCCGATCAGCTCCTTCAACGGCTGGGTGATGCTGCCCAGCGCCACGAAGAAACCTATGGTGTCACCATTACTCATGCGCCCATGAAGGGCGTCCAGGAGGGCGATCGAGACCACGACGGCTCCGCCCAGCGAGGCGATCTGCTGAACCACCGGGTTCGCGAGACCCCGCGTGAGCACGAGCTTCATGAAAGAGAGCCGGTTATGCTCGTTGGCACGCTCGAACTGCGCGCTGACCTGATCCTCGGCGTTGTACACCTTGATGAGTCGAGGAGCCTCGAAGCCTTCCTTCGCGACGCGCGTGACGTCGATCATCGAGTCCTGAATGCGCCTGCTGTAGCGGCGGAAGTGACGATTGACGATGGACATGAGCCAGGCCACCACCGGCCCGACGGTGAGCGCGATCGCTGCCAGCTTCGTGTTCGTGTAGAAAAGATAGGTGATGTAGCCGATGAGAGTGAGCCCGGCACGAACCACGACGACGATCGAGTCCGTTGTCGCCTGGCCGATCTGCTCCGTATTGAAGGTGAGCTGCGACAGCATCGCCGCGGAGGAGCTGCGATCGAAGTAGCCGACTGGCAGGCGCAGCGTGCAGGCGAAGATCTCGTCGCGTACGCGCTTCACGATCTTCCGGCCGACGTACCCCATGAAGTACGTCTGGACGAAGTCCCCGGCTCCGCGACAGAAGAAGATCGCGAGAAGCCCGAGCGGCATCCAGATCACCGCGCTCGGATCCGGATGCTCGAGAATGTTCACGAAGTATTTCGCGGCGACCGGCAAGCTCGCCATCGCCAGTGAATAGACCACGCCCCCGAGAATTCCGAGCGCGAATTGAGTACGGTGCGGGCGCAGATACGTGAGCAGACGCCGATATATCTGCAGCGAGCTCGGCGGACCCGCGGTTCCGGGCCCCGCGATGCCGCTGGTCGCAGCTGCTCGACTCGCCGTGGCGGACCCGCCGGCGTTCAATGCTTCTCCGGGGACGCTTCCTGAACCGTGGCCACGTTGATCTCCACGAAGCCG
>CAZLYG010000219.1:0-8544 GCA_964563075.1 uncultured Steroidobacteraceae bacterium
TTCTTCGTGTTGGGTACGCTGCTGTACGGATCGATTCCATGGACGGCCGCCACCGGCAATCTCGCCCTGTTCGTGGGCTTCTTCTGCATCAACATCTCCATGTATGGCGGGGGCTTCTCCACCGTCCCCGCCTACCTGTCGGATCTGTTCGGTACACGCATGGTCGGCGCCATTCACGGCCGGCTGCTCACCGCCTGGTCGGTCGCGGGGATCCTCGGTCCGGTCATCATCAACTTCATCCGCAAGTACCAGCTCGACCATGGCGTGCCACGGGCGCAGGCGTACAGCATCACGATGTACATCCTCGCGGCGCTGCTCGTGATCGGCTTCATCTGCAACTGGCTCATCAAGCCGACACCGGCGAAATATCACATGACCGCGGAGCAGCTGGAGGCCACCTCACTGCACTCGCGCGCCGGCGACGCGGAGGCGACGGCCGGCACGCGCACCCCCCGCGGCGCGTTCGACAGGGGCGCCGGTTGGGTCGTGCCCGCTGCCTGGCTGGCCGTGTGGATTCCCATCGGCTGGGGCGTGTGGATGACTCTGAAGAGCGCGGTGAAGTTCTTCCGCTGAAGCCTCGCAAAACGACCGCCGAAACACCGTAGAATCGCGCCGCCCTGCAGAGAGCGCCGGCCCATCGCGGGCCACAGGCGACTTTCTGCGATCAGACAACAGGCGCACTACGGAGGCGTCGGCATGGCGGAAGTGGAGATTCACACCGGACACGACCATTCGGGCGACGAATTCGGCCGCCGCGTCGGAGTCGCCGTCGGCGTGATCGGCATCGTTCTGGCGGTGGTGACGATCGGCTCGCACCGTGCCCACACTGCCGCTGTCATCACCCGGACAGAGGCAAACGATCAATGGTCGTTCTACGAGGCGAAGAAGCTGCGCGAGCATCTCGTCGAGGTGGGAGCCGAGTTGGCCGGCTCGCTGGCGACCGATCCGGCGCGCGTGCAGCAGCTGCTCGACAAGCTGCACTCGGAGCGGACGCGTTATGCGCAGGATGCGGACGGTATCCAGGCCGACGCGAAAGCCAAGGAGACCGCCACGCAGCGCGAGGAGCAGCGTGCGCTGCGCCTGGACATCGGCGAAGGCTTTCTGGAGCTGGGACTCGTGCTCTCGTCCCTGTATTTTCTCTCCAGGCGGCGCTTCTTCCCGATCATCGGCGGACTGGCCGCCATCATCGGCGCCGCTGTGGGGGTCGCAGCGCTGTTCGTGTGAAGGATCAGCCCTGCACCGGCTGCGGGCGCCGCGCGAACACCTCGAAGGTGCCTGCGATGATGTACAACAGCATGAACCACGCCACGATGCGCGTCAGCAGCAGATACGACACCTGATAAAATGTCACTGGAAATTCCAGGCCATGCAATGCGTGCCACGTGCCGATCGCCACCGCGGCCACTCCAACCAGCAGCAGCATCCGGCGCCGATGCGGACGATTGGCCAAGCTGAGCTCGCGAGGCGCCGCCGTCACGGCGAGCCTGTACCACCAGGCAATGATCAGCAGGCCGATGATCGAGCTGACATATTGCAGGACGTGGGTGAGGGGACCGGTGTAGAGATCGAACACGTTGACCGGTGCATTGAGGGCATTGACGCGACGCGCAATCCAGGTGCCGCCGTGTGTAACCCCGTCCCATAGGATGTGCGTCCAGGCACCGATCAGAAGAGCCGGTATCGCCAGCAGCCAGGTCACGGGACGATTCACGAGCGCATCGGTCTCCCGCAGGGCCACCCACTGCGCACGCTCCGGCAGGAGCGCGATCAGCGGCCGTCGCATGAGGACTATGGCCGCCAGAAGCGCCATGCCCAGGGGGATGCCGAACACGACGGAGCCGAAAAGGCTATGCAGGTCGAACCAGACCTCCGCATGAGCGCGGCTCGGAAGGTAGTAAGGAGCATCTGGAAGCAGGCTCCCGGTCACCAAAGCGATCGTCGGCAGGAATCTGATGCGCCGCAGCGGCATGACGGCCGCAGGGTGCGCGAGTGTGAACGGCATACCTCGGAGAGCCTCGCAGGCTTGTCTTGCTGCTGCAAGCTCCGCCGCATCAAGCGCGTGTCTTGCGGATCCGCCGCAGCACCAGCATGTTCTCGGCGCTCTGCTGCCAGAGGCGCACCCCCCCGACAAAGGCGTTGCGGTTGTCGCCTCGATACACGTGCTTGGGCAGCTTCTTGAGCCTGCGCACGTTGCCGCCGCCCAGCACCACATAATCAGCTTCCAGGACCGAGCGGAGCTGCTCGACGACCTCGGCGACGACCTTGCGCCACTTCTTCCCCCCCAGGCGCCGGTAGCCACGCTCCCCGACGTACGCTTCGTAGGAGCGGCCGTGCCTGTAAGGCATGTGACCGATCTCCATCGGCTCGATCACGCCGTCGAGGATCAGCGTCACTCCCAACCCGGTTCCGAGGCCGAGAAACAGCATCCGGCCGCCGCGGTAGCTGCCCACTGCCTGCAGCGCCGCATCGTTGATCACCCGCACCGGCTTGGAGAATGCCTTTCCGAAGTCGAAGCCGATCCAGCCGGTCCCCAGATTGTGGGGCTCGGCGGCAATCTTGCCGTGCACGACCACCCCGGGGAACCCGATCGCGATGACCTCATAGCGCCAGTCGGCAGTCATCCGCAGCACCCCGGCGACCATTCGTCGGGCGTTCAGCTTGCGGCCGGACTTGAACTCCCGGATCGGGCCACGAGTGCCGATGCGCATCTTGACGTGCGTGCCCCCCACATCGAGGACCAGTACGCGCCGCGCTTTGGGGACTTTGCTGCTCATGCCCGGATACTCTCATTCGTCGCCTGCTCGCGTCGATCCGCCGCATGCGACGTGCCACGAGGCCCGTACCGCGCTATAACGGCAAGGAGCACCATTCGCCCCAGCACCCGGCTTCCGCAGGATTTCGAAAAGGCACGCTCTCATGTGGCAAAACATCTGCCCGGCAGGGCTGGCCGCACTGGCGGCCGTGAGCTTCGCAGGCGCGGCACTCGCGAGCGACGGCAGCATCAGCTCCGTCATGACATCCATCCACATCGACCCGGGCCAGCACGTCAGGGTCGTCACTGACGTGAACGGATCGATCCACATCGGGGCGAACGCGGTCGTGGAGGATGTCCATGATGTCAACGGCAGCATCCATATCGATGAGGGTGCGACGGCCCAGTCACTGGGCACCGTGAACGGATCCGTTCAGGTCAGCGAGGGCGTTCATGTCACGAACGACGTGCACACCGTCAACGGCTCGATCGCCCTCGCGACAGGTTCCCAGGTGGGATCGGTTTCGGTCGTCAACGGCCCACTGACGGTGACCGGTGCACACGTCAATGGCGAGATCAGGAACGTGAACGGACGCATCCGGATCCAGAGCTCGCACATCGGCGGCTCGGTGACCGGGGTGAATGGAGACATCGAGATAGGCCCGGACTCCCATGTGGATGGGGGGCTGTACGTGCGCAAGAACCAGGGCGGCGGCTGGTTCAACTGGGGCTTCTCCCGCACGCCGCCGCGCGTCGTCATCGGGCCTGGAGCCGTCGTCTCCGGCCCACTCGTGTTCGAGCAGGAAGTCAGGCTGTACATCAGCGACCACGCGACTGTCGGCCCCATCAAAGGCGCCACGGCTATCAAGTTCAGTGGATTGCGACCGCCGGATTGAAGCGCTCCGCAGGCGGTGCTCAGCCGGCTGCGCAACCCAGCAGTTGGAAAGCGCCGCCGCACTAGGGCTATAGTGCCCGCTTTCCCGTTCGCAGGCCTCGCATGCTCTGGCTGAAAGCCTTCCACATCGTGTTCGTCGTGACCTGGTTCGCGGGGCTGTTCTACCTGCCGCGGCTATTCCTCTACCACGCGGTGACCGCCGAGCCCCCCGCCATCGAGCGTTTCATCAACATGGAACGGCGTCTGTTCGGCATCATGACGATCGGCGGGACGCTCGCGGTGTGTTTCGGGATCGCGATGCTCGTGGCGGCGCCGGGCTACCTGCAGATGGGCTGGCTGCATGTGAAATTGGGGCTCGTCGTCCTGCTGATCGGCTATCACCTGTGGTGCCGGCAGCTCATGCTGGCTTTGCGTGCCGGACGCAACCCGCACTCGCAGCGGTGGTATCGCGTGTTCAACGAAGTCCCGACAGTGTTCCTGATCGCGATTGTGATCCTCGCCGTCGTCAAACCCTTCTGAGTCGCCGGCTGTTGGCGGCGTGGGCGGCCCGGCCTGCACTGCCCTGGTCTGACCCTGGTCTAACCCTGGGTCTAACCCTGGGCGGTCTGCAGTTGGAATTTCACGCGTACGCTGGTCCACGCGGCGACTTTCTGCGAACCGCGTATGGCCGGATTGAACATCCAGCGGCGGATGGCTTCCATTGCGGACTGGTCGAGACGGGGGAAGCCGCTGCTGGTCTGGACCTTCACATCCTGGGGATGACCGGTGGGATCCACGAGCACGCTGAACACGGCAGTGCCCTGCTCGCCGGCACGGCGTGAGGCCGGCGGATAGTTGGGCTCCACACGCCGCGTCACCTGCAGGTTCGCATCGGAAATCGCATCGTTCGGCGTCGCATCGGGCGGCGCCACCGTGGTGTCTACGGGAACCTCGACCTCCGGGGGCGGTGTTTCCTGAACGTCCACGTTCAGCTGCTGCAGCTGCGGTTTGGCGAACACCGGCCTCTCGATGTGCGTCGATTGCGTTGCCTGGATGATCGTCGCCTGCAGCGGCTGGATGATCGAGGGCGGGCGCACCACGCCCAGGCTCGTTGCAATCGCATAGATCGCGGCAATGTGCAGAGCTACGACGAGCAGCATGCGGCTGCCACGGGCAAGGTTCTCATTCGTCTGGGCGTGCATGTGCACCTCCTTTGAATTACCACCCCGTGCGCCGCAGGTTACGTGAGCGAACCTGAACGCGACGTGGACCTGGCCTGAACACAGGCTAAATGCACGCGCGGCTTGCGCATTTGCAGCGCGCCCAAGGGAGGCCGACGAGCGGTGAGCAGCGCGCGCACGCTACAATCTCCAGCCTGAACTGTGCCCCCTGCGGCTCTCGCGCCTCCAACCGAAGGACTTCTCGAGTGATCGAGCGCTCCCCTCTGCTCTCCAGGCTCCCGGCTTCCTGGCGTAGCTCGGCGACGCTGGCACCGTTCAAGTCCCGCATCTTTGCCTCACTCTGGGCGGCCAGCCTCATCTCCAACTTCGGCGGCCTGATCGAGTCAGTCGGCGCCGCCTGGCTGATGACCTCGCTGGCGCCTTCGCCGCAGATGGTGGCCCTGGTGCAGGCATCGACCTCGCTGCCGATCATGCTGTTGTCATTGCCGGCGGGCGCCATTGCAGACATCTCCGATCGCCGGCTGATCATGCTGGTTGCTCAGATTTTCCTGCTGCTCGCCTCGGGCACGCTCACGACATTCGCCTTCCTGGGCCGCATCACGCCCTGGACGCTCCTGACTCTTACGTTTCTGATCGGCTGCGGCACCGCTCTCTACGCACCCGCCTGGCAATCGTCCGTCGGCGAGCAGGTGCCGCGGTCGCATCTCAGCGCGGCGGTGTCGCTCAACAGTCTGGCTTTCAACCTCGCGCGCATTGCCGGTCCGGCGATCGGCGGAGTCATCGTCGCCGCGGCCGGGGCACGCGCGGCTTTTCTGTCCAACCTCCTCTGTTATGTCGCGCTCATCGCCGTGCTTGCCACGTGGCGGCGTCCCAAACCGGAGCGGCTTCTGCCCCCCGAGCGTATTCCCATGGCAGTCGGGGCCGGACTGCGCTACGCACGCCTGTCGCCGGGGATCCGCACCGTGCTGGTACGCGGTTCCGTGTTCGGCCTGCTCGGCAGCGCAATATGGGCTTTGTTGCCGCTGATCGCCCGGGACCTGATCGGCGGCGGGGCCGCCACGTTCGGTGTGCTGTATGCCGCATTCGGGGCCGGCGCGGTCGTTGGCGCGCTATTCAGCTCATCGCTGCGATCCAGACACGGCAACGAGCGGGTCGCGCGTGTGTCCACCGTCGGCTTCGGGGTCGGCACCGTACTCACCGCCATCAGCTCGTGGCATGCGCTGAGCATGGTGGCACTCATGCTGGCCGGAGCGTCGTGGGTCATCGCGCTCTCCACATTCAACGTGACAGTGCAGACAGGCTCGCCGCGCTGGGTGGTCGGGCGGACCATTGCGATCTATCAGATGGTCACGTTCGGAGGGCTGGCGGCGGGCAGCTGGGTGTGGGGCACCGTTGCCGATTCTCTCAACGTCGTCGCGAGCCTCGTGATCTCCGGCTCGCTCATGGGCGTCTCGGCCCTCATCGGGTTGAAGCTTCCCCTGCCCCAGCCGGAGGGCCTGAACCTGGATCCTTCGCGCACGCTGTCCCCTGATCAAGGCGCTGATTTCGAGCACCTCGCCGACTCGGGTCCGATCGTGGTCACTATCGAATACCGCATCAGAGCGGCCGACAGGGAAGCGTTCCTGGCCGAGATGCGCGAGTTGCGCCGCATTCGCCGCCGTGACGGGGCGCGCCGCTGGACCCTCATGCAGGACACGGAGAACAACGAGGCCTGGATCGAGCGGTACCACAGTCCGAACTGGGTCGAGCACCTTCGGCGTCATCACCGCTTGACCGTGGCCGACCAGGAAGTCGAGCGGCGCGTTCTCGCGTTTCATCGCGGCGACGGACCTCCGCAGGTCCGACACCTGTTCGAGCGTCATCCAGAGACAGCGGGGCAGCCAGTGGCGATCAGCGATCCCCGCTTGCCTTCGGGACCTGCCGCCGCCCGGCGTTAAGGACACGGCCAGGGCGGCGACGGCGGCCGGTAGAAAACACACTGCGAGGCCCAAAAAACGCCGCGTTCTGTCACATACTGGTCACATGGACCGCCCCCGCGCTATCGTTGGCGGGCCAGCGTGAACAAAAGGGGACGCCGTGTCGCAACCTGAGATTTCACCGCCGCTGGGTCGTCGGGACTCCGGCGCCGACCCATCCACGATGGGCCAGCCCGTGATGGGCCAGCCCATGATGGGCCAGCCCGTAATGGGCCAAGGTAATGCCCTGGTCGGTGCGCACCTGATCGTCAGCTCGCGCAAGGCACGCACGTACGAGCGAGCTTTGTCTGAAATGCTCGCCCGTGCCGACGTCCGTCTGGATGGGGCCCGCCCGTGGGATATCCGAGTGAATGATGAGCGCCTGTTCCAGCGCGTTCTGGGACACGGCACCCTGGGGGCCGGTGAGTCGTACATGGACGGGTGGTGGGATTGCGAGCAGCTCGATGAAATGCTCACGCGCGTGTTGAGAAGCAACATCGAGGAGCACTTGCGCTCGCCGCGTGCGGTGAAGCTCGCGTTGAGCGCGCGGCTTTTCAACAAGCAGAGCACACGCCGCGCTTACATCGTCGGCAGGAAGCACTACGATCTCGGCGATGACCTCTACGAGCGCATGCTCGATCCGCGGATGATCTACAGCTGCGCCTATTTCGAGCGCGCCACCCACCTGAACGATGCCCAGGAGGCCAAGCTCGACCTGGTCGCGCGCAAGATCGGAGCGCAGGCGGGAATGCGCATACTCGATATCGGCTGCGGCTGGGGCGGTGCCGCGCAGTTCATGGCTCAACGCTACGGGGCGGCTGTTACGGGCGTGACGGTGTCGCGCAATCAGTTGCAGAGAGCTCAGCAGCGCTGTGCCGGCCTGGACGTTGACATCCATCTGCAGGATTACCGCAGCCTGAGCGGCAGCTTCGACGCGATCTATTCCCTGGGTATGTTCGAGCACGTCGGAGTGCGCAACTACCGCACGTACCTCGAGAAGGCGCGCGAGCTGCTGCGTCCCAACGGCCTGTTCCTGCTGCACACCATCGGCAACAACAGCTCCTCCGTCGCCACCGACCCGTGGATCGACAAGTACATCTTCCCGAACGGGCAGCTGCCCTCGCTTGCCCAGATCACGGCGGCGGCTGAAGGGCTGTGGGTGATCGAGGACTTCCACTCGTTCGGGGTCTACTACGACCGCACGCTTCAGGCGTGGTCCGAGAACTTCGAGCGCGCCTGGCCGCAGCTGCGCGAGCACTACGGCGAGCGCTTCCGGCGGATGTGGCACTTCTGGCTGATGTCCTCGGCGGCCTCTTTCAGGGCGCGCAAGACGCAGCTTTGGCAGCTGGTGCTGTCGCCCACCGGCGTGATCGGCGGCTATCGGGCCGTGCGGTAGGGGTCATCGAGCGCTCGCGCGCTACCAGATCGTGACGCGCTGGTCGGGAGGCAGGTAGAGCTTGTCGCCCGGCTTGACCCCGAATGCCGTGTACCAGGCATCGATGTTGGGCATCGTGCCGTTGACGCGGAAGTATGGCGGACTATGCACGTCCGACATCGTCAGCTCACGCAGCGCGCCATCGCGGAACTTCGTGCGCCACACCTGGGCCCAGGACAGAAAGAAGCGCTGATCGCCGCTCAGGCCGTCGATCACCGGCGCCGGCCGGCCGTGCAGGGCGAGATGATAGGCGTGATAGGCCATTCCCAGGCCACCCAGGTCGCCGATGTTCTCGCCGATGGTGTTGGCACCGTTGACCTTCAGGCCCGGCAGCGGCTCGAACTGCG
>CAZLYG010000220.1:0-8533 GCA_964563075.1 uncultured Steroidobacteraceae bacterium
CCGCTCAGTTTCAGGCCGTGGCACCGTTTCGCAGCCAATACTTCACCAGCTTGAGCGACAACGAGAAGGTTCCTTACCAGAGGCTCCCCGAACCGACCTTGAACTTCTCCCCCAGCCCGGCTACCGGTGAGCCGCCGCCGTTTCCGGCGGCGACGCCGCTTGCGCTGCTGGGCGCTATCGAGCCGTCGCTGGAGACCGCAGATCTCACCCTGCTGACCACCGGTGCATCGGGCGCCCCGCAGACGGCCGAGCTTCCGGATTTCGACACTCGCATCAACAATTTCGATCACTTGCCCAACGGGCCCTTCCCCTTGGCAGGATCCGCTCTCCCATACGACTCCTACACCGGCGACACGACGCACCGGTTGTTCGAGATGTGGCAGCAATCGGATTGCAACATCCGCAATGCCACGCGCAGCAATCCTTCAGGGTGCCTGAGCGATCTGTATCCGTTCGTCATCACCCATTACACCAGCGAGGTGGACCCCGGCAGTTTCCCATTGCCCAACCAGGTCGATGACAACGGCGGCGGCAACTCGATGGCGTTCTACAACGTGCAGAAGGGCGATGTGCCGGTTCTGAAGCGCCTCGCGGACGAATACACGATGAGCGACAACTTTCACCAGTCGGTCATGGGCGGAACCGGCGCCAATCACGTGATGCTGGGCTCCGGGGATGCCATATTCTGGAGCAACGGCCACGGCACCCCGACGATGCCGCCCTCGCACATCGCGAATCCGAATCCGTTGCCTGGCTCTGACGATCAGTACACGGTGGACATCGCTTTCGATGGGAATTTCGCCGAGTGTGCCGACCCGACACAGCCGGGAATCCGGGCCGTGCGCCAATACCTGGAGTCACTCCCCTACGATCCTCGTCCCAATTGCGAGCGCAATCATTTCTACATGATCAACAACGACAACCCGGGCTTCCTTCCCGATGGCACCGTGGATACGGCCGGAATCGCCGCGGGCGCCTCGGTTCCACAGAGCGACGTCCGCACCATCGGCGAGGCCCTGAACGAGAAGCGGATCTCCTGGGCCTATTACGGCGGTGCCTACAATGCCGCCGTGCAGTTGACCAAGCTCAAGGAGCAAGGGGGCACGACGTCCGACCCGACGATCCTGATCGGTCAGGCGTACTGCAACATCTGCAACTTCGAGTCGTACACGAACGCGATCATGGGCGATGCGGCACAGCGCGCCGCACACATCAAGGACGCCACGGACTTTTTCGCGGCGGTGGACGACGGCACGTTGCCTGCGGTGTCCTTCGTCAAGCCCGACGGGCTTCTCGACGGTCATCCGGCCTCATCCAAGCTCGATCTCTTCGAGGGCATGGTGAGGAAAATCATGGATCATCTGAGTGCCAATCCCGAGCTGTTTGCCTCGACGGCTCTGTTCATCACCATGGATGAAGGTGGCGGCTTCTACGACTCCGGCTACATTCAACCGCTGGACTTCTTCGGCGACGGACCGCGCATCCCTTTGATTGTCGTGTCTCCGTACAGCCGTGGCGGCCACATCAGCCATACCTACGCGGACCATGTCTCGATCCTGAAGTTCATCGAGCGCAACTGGAGTCTGTCCCCACTCACCGCGCGCAGCCGCGACAACCTGCCCAACCCGAGGTCTGACCGGGACAATCCCTACGTCCCGCGGAACAGTCCGGCAATTGGCGATCTGTTCGATCTGTTCGATTTCGGGCACGACGGGGATCACTGAGAATCACCCGGGTGCCCGCGACTCTCCAAGGGCGGCTCACGAGCCGCCCTTGTTCTTTGACCCGCTCGCCTCACGCCTTGCGAACGGGACCGGCAGGCCTGTAAGTATTGAGGAGTACGCCCGCCGGCGTGCGCCGCGTCGCAACCAGTGACAGCTCTCGCGGCGGGAGGCCACTCTCGAACAGTCGCTTTCCTGTGCCGAGCACCACCGGAAAGACCCAGAGGCGATGCTCGTCGATGAGGTCGGCGGCGATCAGCGTTTGCAGCCAGTCGCTGCTGCCCCAGATATGCAACTCTGGCCCGTCCGCTGCCCTAAGCCGGCGGACATCGTCCGCGCCGGCGATGCGACGCGCGGGATTCCAGTCGAGCGGATCACGTCCGCGCGTGGCTACGTACTTGGTGGCCTTGTTGAACGCCTTCCCAATCGGGTTATCCGCGTGCTTGGGCCAGTAGCCGGTAAAGATGTCGTAAGTCCGGCGCCCCAGCAGCAAATCGAACTCACCGGCGATCGTTTCAGCGATGGCCTGCCCCCCGGCTTCGTCCCGGAACGGCATCGTCCAGCCTCCGTGAGTGAACCCGTTGCTGGGATCCTCTTCGGGGCCACCGGGGGCCTGCATGACACCATCCAGCGTGACGTGGGTGATTGCGATGATCTTTCTCATCATCTCTCTCCGGTTTTTGCGTTGCGCAGAGCGAGGACGAACGACCGGCCTGCCTTCCGACAGAGGGAACCCAAGCCCAATAGCGGCAGTCGATGTACCGGCCAGCCTTCACAGCCTCACTCGGGGACCGTATCGTGGCCCGTATCGTGAACAGCATTCAGCGGGCTCTCGTCCTCCTTGCAGCCGGTTTCACGGCCACACACGCCAGCCGCGCCGCGCCAGCGCCAGCCCCTGCCCCCGGGCCCGCGATTGAACAACAGATGGCACCCTACCTTGCGCCCCAACGAGTCGTGCGCATAGGCACGGAACGCACCATCAATCTCGTCTGCCTGGGCCGTGGATCGCCCACCGTCGTCCTGTCAGCAGGACTGGATGCGTGGTCCATCTGGTGGGGTGCCGTCCAGCCCACTCTCGCAAAACGAACGCGTGTCTGCGCCTGGGATCGAGCGGGCTTCGGCTTCAGCAGCCCGAGCCCCCGATCCTCAGGACATCGTCCACACCACGCAAGACCTCGAACGGGCATTGCAGGGAGCCGGCATTGTCGGTCCCTACGTGATGGTGGGGCATTCGCTCGGTGGGCTGGAAGCGCTGCGGTTCACCGATCTGCATCGACAGAGCGTCGTCGGAATGGTCCTGGTGGATCCGGACATTCCTGACCGCGCCGCCCTCGAGGAGCGCCTCGCGCCGCAGTTCTCAGCCATGGGGCGCGTCAGCGAAGAGCAGTTCGTGCAGCGGCTGCGGGACTGCGCCGCGGGCCTGCAAGCCGGCACGCTGAAGCACGGCACTGCGCAGTTCGAGCAATGTACCAGCGCTCACAACCTGCCCGATGTCTTTCCACATCTGAAAGCGACCATCGCCCAACTCAACGCCGATCCCGCCCGGCTTCTCACCCAGGCCTCGGCTGAGGCCGAACATCAGACGGATGGTCGTGAGGTCATCAATGCGCAGCGTCGCTATGGCGACCTGCCCTTGATCGTACTGACCGCCGGACATGACGAGGCAGCCGCTCTGTCCGGTCTGCGCGGCACGCCCGGTGCCGATACGCCCGCGGAGCGGGACCAATTAGGTAAGGAGATTGCCCTGTTTCTGCGGGATGGGTGGAGTGCGGGGCACGACGCGTATGCTGCACTGTCGACCCGGGGACGCAACCAGCTCGTGCCGGAACCGGGGCACAACATTCCGATCGAGAAACCTGACGTGGTGATCTCCGCGATCAACGAAGTATTGAACGAGAGCAACGCACGCCTGCACAAATAAACCGCAGCCCCTGGCAGGACGGTTAGCTCGGAAGCGCCTCGATGACGGTGAACGAAGAGCCCGTCGGTACGAACCGAGTCACCTGAAAGCCGGCCTGAAGAACTCGCGGTACTCGCGCTCGCTGCGCTCCTGCCCGCCCCGCGCCATCATTGTCATGTCGGCCTGCATCACCGCACGGCGTGCTGCCCGGTCCTGCAGCGGATCGGGTACCAGGCGCTCGAGCACTACCAGACGGGCGTGCCCCGCCGCTGCCGCCGAGGGCTCCGTGTCTGCGCATGGCGTGGACACGGAGCCCCGGACTACCCGTCAATCGCGATCGTGATCGTGATCGTGGCCACGGTCGTGGTCATGGTCGTGGTCGTCATGATGCCCATGATCATGTCCGCGATCATCTCTATCGACGTGATCCGCGTGATCCCCGTGATCCCCGCGATCCCCGTGATCCCCGCGATCCCCGTGATCCGCGCGATAGCCGTGATCGCCGTGATCTCGGCGATCGGCGTGCTCACGCCTGTAGCGTGGGACGTACTCTTTGTTGTACCAATCGTCGCGAACGAAATAGACCGGCCGGCCGCATGCGTTGTACTCCGCGCAATGCCTGCTCCAGTGCTTCTCGTGTCCAGGCGGGACGTGCAGGTAGATCGGCTCGACTGCCGCGTACTGCGGCGGTCGCACCGCCACGACCGGCTGGGCGTACACGACCGGCGGCGGCCCGACGTTGCCGATATCGATCTGTCCGTAAAAGCCGGGTTCGCCCAGGGAAATAGACACGCCGGAAATGGACACGCCGATATCGCCCGCAAATGCAGGCGTTGCCAGGACCCCTAACAGTGCTGCACATACCCGTTTTTTCACAGATACCTCCCACGAAGGCCGGCTGTTGCGGCCATGTCGGCAGTCACGCCGACCGCCGTCTTTTCGCTGGGCACGGTAATGTCCGGAAGCTGCACGGCACCTGAACGCGGCGATAGTTTTCAGCGTTGCGGCGCGGTTGCTTGACAAGACCGCCGGGGTTTGCCGCAGGCCCGCGACAGCCGGCAATTGCTTCAGCAGCTATGGCGCCCGGACGAATTTGCGCAGGCCCGGGGCCCCCGCAATGGCTTCGAACTCCGGGTGACGCCACTCGTCGATACAGCGGTACCCCGCCTTCTCGTAGGCGCGTTGGGCGGATTGGTTCCCTATGAACGATGTGATCTGAGCTTCCTTGAAGCCCCGCGCGCGTCCATCTTCGGCCGCTCGCTCGAGAAGCGCTGTCGTCAATCCGCGCCCGCGATAGCCGGGCAACGTTGCGATGTTCTCCATCGTCCAGCAGTCGTCCTGCCCATCCATCGCACAGAGGAATATGTAGGCACCGCGTTGCCAGATCGCGGACTGCTCGGAGGCGGGCAATCCGAGAGCATCGGCGGCCTCGCTCATGGCAGCTTGTGACAGACCATATCCTTCCCCGGCTGGGAAAGCTGACAGGGCCGAGGCGGGTCTGCCCTCGGACTCCGCGACGAGGAAGCGTGAGTAATGCCACCACGAAAGCGACTCAGTGGTCGAGAGCCGTCTGAGGAAATCCAGACAGGTGGCTTCGGACCTGTTCAGTGCGATGTCGAACCAGCCCTTTGCAAGATGGCCGCGCGATGCGGCAAGGATGACCCAGGCGAGAAAATCCGTGTCCTGCCGGTCCGCCGCGCGAATCACGGGCGCAGTCGTTCGCATCCGGCGGACTATAAAACGCGTCCGCCGGGCGGTAAAGCGCACAGCAGACCCTGCCATCGAAAACGATTCGAGTCCTTGCCGCCGGCGAAGCGGCTTGGCGCGCAGGGCCTGAGATCAGAGGCGTCCGCCCGTCACGGAAAGTACCGAGCCGGTGATGAAGCTCGCATCGGCCGAGGCCAGAAACACGTAGGCGGGAGCCAGCTCCGCCGGTTGTGCAGGTCTCCCTAGCATCGTCTCGGCGCCGAAGTTGCATCGTTGCTCCTCGGTCAGGGTTATCAGCACCCTCGGCGCCCACACCGGTCCGGGCTCAACCGCATTGACACGAATACCCCGCTGCGCGAGCTCGTTCGCGAGGCTCGCCGTCAGAGACGCGACGCCCCCCTGAAAAGCGGCATAGGCTCGCTGCTGGGAAGGCGGACGCGACGAATGGAGCGCCGTTGTAGTGATGATCGAGCTCCCCGGCTTCATGCGCTCTGCGGCGACTTTCGAAAAAGTGAACACCGACTCCGTTGTCCTGCGAAGGGTCTCCTCGATCTCCAGCGCCGACTGCTCGTGTGGAGATTCCTGCGCCCATTCCGCAACGGCATCGTTGACGAGCACATCGAGGTGGCCGAACTGCGCGATCGCCTGTTCGACGAGCTCACTTTGATGAGGTTGGCTATTGAGCTCGCCGCCTGCCACTACGGCTCGGCGTCCCGCTTCCCTGACCCAGCGCGCCGTCTCCGCAGCCGCCGCTTCGTGAGCCTGAAACGCGATCAATACGTCTGCACCTTCGCGAGCGAACGCAATGGCTACGGCCCGGCCGATTCCGGAATCCCCGCCACAGATGATCGCCGCGTATCCCTCGAGTCGCCCGCGTCCTGTGTAAGAGCGCTCGCCATGGTCAGGCTTTGGATCCAGGTGGTCCTGGTCGCAAGTGTCGAGCCGTGCGGCAAAAGGCGGTCGGGGGCCGCGTGTACGGGGATCCTCAAACATGGGGGAAGCGCAGCAACCGATGTGCCCTGTCCACTGCGGAACATCGGCAAAGGCGAGCCGTTGCGACCCCTATGCCGAGAGTCGCACCCTCCCGATGAGCATTCCAGCGTGGTGGCAACGCGGGGTCATCTATCAGATCTATCCGCGCTCATTTCAGGACTCCGACGCCGATGGGATCGGCGACCTGCGTGGGATTGCTTCCAGACTCGATTACTGCGTGGGGCTTGGGGTGGATGCCCTCTGGCTGTCTCCGATCTACCCCTCGCCGATGGCCGATTTCGGCTACGACGTCGCGGATTACGCGAACATCCATCCTCTGTTCGGCACTCTCGATCAGTTCGATGAGCTCGTCGCGCAGATCCAGCAATGTGGGCTCAAGCTGATTCTGGACTTCGTTCCCAATCACACTTCCGACCAACATCCGTGGTTCCTCGAATCCAGCAGCTCGCGCAGCAGCCCCAAGCGCGACTGGTACCTGTGGCGCGACGCGGCACCGGGCGGCGGTCCTCCCAACAACTGGCTGAGTCAGTTCGGGGGTTCCGCGTGGCAGTGGGATACCACAACCGGCCAGTACTACTATCATGCGTTTCTGCCAGCCCAGCCGGACCTCAACTGGCGCAACCCCGAGGTGCGCGCGGCGATGTACGATGTGCTGCGATTCTGGCTGAAGCGCGGCGTAGACGGCTTCCGTGTCGATGTTCTGTGGCAGCTGATCAAGGATGACCAGTGGCGCGACAACCCTGCCAATCCGGATTATCGTGCCGGCCGGCAGGCGCCCCATCACAGCCAGATTCCGCTCTACACCGCCGACCGGCCGGAAGTTCAGGAAGTCGTGGCCGAGATGCGCCGCGTCGTCGATGAGTTCCACGATCGTGTACTGATCGGCGAGATCTATCTGCCCCTCGAACGACTGATGGCGTACTACGGCGCGCGGCTCGAAGGAGTCCACCTCCCCTTCAACTTTCAACTCTTGCAGAGCCCCTGGAATGCGCGCTCGATCGCCGCCTTGATCGAACGATACGAGCGCGCATTGCCGCCGGGCGGATGGCCGAACTGGGTGCTCGGCAATCACGACATTGCCCGCATCGCCTCTCGGGTAGGTCCTCTGCAAGCCCGTGTCGCCGCCATGCTCCTGTTGACGCTGCGCGGTACACCAACGATGTATTACGGGGACGAGCTCGGCATGGTCAACGCGGAGATTCCTCCTGAGCGCGTCCGGGACCCGTTCGAGAAAAACGTCCCTGGTCTGGGTGTGGGTCGCGATCCGTCACGCACACCGATGCAGTGGACTTCGGGCCAGTATGCCGGGTTCAGCACTCGCGAGCCGTGGCTGCCGGTCTGCAGCGACTCCCAGGTGGTGAATGTCGATGTGCAGGATACGGACCCCGGCTCTGTTCTGAGGCTCTATCGAGAGCTGCTGCGCCTGCGCCGATCACACGCGGCGCTCATCAGCGGCAGCTACGAGCCCATTGGCACGACGGGCGATCTGCTTGCCTACGTGCGCTGCTCGCCGCAGAGCCGTCTGCTGGTTGCGCTGAATCTCGGCTCCGCGCCGCTCGACCTGGATCTGGCCTCCCTGAGAATGCAAGGCCGCATCCTGCTATCGACGCATCTGGATCGCGCCGATTGGCTCACGGACATCGCGCTGCGCTCCGACGAGGGAGTCATCGTCGAGCTCACAGCGGCGCAATCATGATCAACAATCTCTGGTACAAGAACGCTGTCATCTACTGCCTTTCAGTCGGGACGTTCATGGACTCCAATGCCGACGGCGTCGGAGACTTCGCGGGGCTGATGCGTCGCCTCGACTATCTGCAAGGACTGGGCATTACCGCGATCTGGCTGATGCCCTTCCAGAGCTCCCCGGGGCGCGATGATGGATATGACATTTCGAACTACTACGAAGTCAATCCCCGCTACGGCACCCTCGGAGATTTCGTCGAGTTCACGCATGCGGCGGCTCAGCGGGGCATCCGGGTCATCATCGACCTGGTCGTGAACCATACCTCCGATCAGCATCCCTGGTTTCAGCAGGCGCGTCGCGATCCGAGCTCGAAGTACCGCGACTGGTACGTCTGGTCCAGGAAGCGTCCGCGGGATTCCAACAAAGGCGTGGTATTTCCCCGCGTGCAGAAGTCCACCTGGTCCTACGATACCGCGGCGCACGCCTGGTACTTCCACCGCTACTACAAGTTTAAACCTGATCTCAACA
>CAZLYG010000221.1:0-8531 GCA_964563075.1 uncultured Steroidobacteraceae bacterium
GCGTCGACTTGCCGCATCCCGATTCGCCGACGACACCCAGGGCCTCACCGGAACGCAGCTCGAAGCTCACTCCGGCGACGGCGCGCAGCTTGGCCCGGTGTATGAGTCCCCTGCGGACGCTGAAGTTCACGCTGAGGCCGGAGACCGCCAGAGGTGCTGTTGCATCCGCGACCGGCACAGAGAGCGGGGCCGGCGCATCGATCCGCGGCATGGCCTCGATGAGCTGTCTCGTATAAGGGTCGCTTGGCGACTTGAGGATCGCAGCGGTCGCGCCCTGCTCCACGATCCGGCCCTCACGCATTACGACGACCTCATCGGCAAGTCCCGCCACCACCCCCAGATCGTGTGTGATCAGCACCATCGACATCGCGCGCTCGCGTTTCAGATCCGCCAGCAGTGACAGAATCTGCGCCTGCACAGTTACATCGAGCGCCGTCGTCGGCTCATCCGCGATCAGCAAGGTTGGCTCGCACGCAAGGGCGATCGCGAGCATCACCCGCTGGCGCATTCCGCCCGACAACTCGTGCGGATACTGCTTCATCCGGCGCTCGGGATCGTTGACACGCGTACGCCGCAAGAGCGCCAACGCGCGCAAGCGGGCTTCGCGCCAGGTGACTCCCACGTGCAGGACCAGGGGCTCGGCGATCTGATCTCCGACACGCATGTGCGGGGTAAGGGAGGTCATCGGATCCTGGAATACCATGCCCACGTGCAGGCCGCGGATGCGGTCGAGCTCGGCGGAGGTTTTTCCGACGAGCTCGGTTGAGCCGAAACTGGCGCGCCCGCTGACGCTGCCATTCGGAGCGAGCAGCCCCATCGCCGCCAGAAAGGCCTGGCTCTTGCCCGCACCCGACTCACCCACCACGCCAAGGCACTCGCCCGGCTTCACGCTCAGGGACAGGCCGCGCACCGCGGCAATACGCCCGCGCGACGTGTCGAAATCCACGCTGAGATTATCGAGGCGCAGCACGGGTGCGTCGGAGGTGTGTACGAGAGCGGGCATGTCAGCGCGGTTCCGTAGAAGGATCCAGCGCATCGCGCAGACCGTCGCCGATGAGGTTGAAGCACAGCAGCAGCGCGCCGAGCACGAGCGCCGGCACGAGCAGCAGCCAGGGAGCCGACTGCATCTCCTGGGCGCCGCCGTTGATCAGGCTCCCGAGGCTCGCCAGGGGCTCCTGCACGCCCAGGCCGAGAAAGCTCAGGAAGCTCTCGAACAGGATCATGTCGGGAATCGTCAATGTCGCATAGAGCGCCACAGGGCCGATCAGGTTGGGAATGACATGCCGCAGAAGAATGCCCGTAGTGGGGACGCCGGTGGCTCGTGCAGCCTCGATGAACTCACGGCCTTTGAGCGCGAGCGCCTGACCGCGCACTATGCGCGCGGTCGTGAGCCATCCGACGGCGCCGATGACGAGGAACAGACCGATGAGGCTGCCGCGCCCGAAGAACGTCGCAAAGATGATCACCAGAAACAGGTACGGAAGCGCGTAAAGGACGTCGACGAAGCGCATCATCAGATCGTCTGTGCGGCCGCCCACATACCCCGCGATACAGCCCCACGCGAGCCCGATGACGACACTGACGGCCGTTGCGAGCAAACCGATGAGCAGCGAAATACGCACGCCATAAAGCGTACGCACGAACAGATCGCGGCCCAGTCGATCGGTGCCCAGCCAGTGTGCGGAGTGCAGTTGGGGCGGCACCGCCAGATGATGCCAGTCGAGCGCATCGTAACCATAGGGACTGAGCATCGGTCCCACGGTTGCCAGGAGTGCGATCAGCACGATCAGTCCACACGCCACCAATGCTTTGGCGTCGGCGGAGAAGCGGCGCCCTGCCTCCCTCCACAGCGACTCACTCATGCCGCACGCGCGGATCCAACCAGCCGTAGATCAAGTCGGCAGCAAAGTTCAGCAGCAGGGTCAGCGTGCCATAGACGATGACCATGCCCATGACGAGCGTGTAGTCCCGATTGATCGCGCCCTGCACCAGATAACGACCGGTCCCTGGTAGCGCAAACACCGTCTCCACGATGAGGGAGCCGGTGACGACGAACGCTGCAGCAGGGCCGAGGTAGCTGACGACCGGAAGCAGCGCCGGGCGCAGCGCATGGCGCAGCAGAATGCGCATCTCACCCAACCCGCGCGCGCGCGCGGTACGTACGTGGTTCGATTGCAGAACCTCCAGCAGTCCCCCGCGCGTCAGCCTTGCGACATAAGCCGCAACCGGCAGGCCGAGCGTCAGCACGGGAAGAACCAGATAGCGCGGCGCCCCCTCCTCCCAACCGCCGACGGGCAGCCAATGTAGATAGAGACCGAATATGAGTGCCAGCAGCGGACCGGTGACGAAACTGGGCAGTGCCACCGCCAATGCCACGAAAGAGGCGATCCCGAAATCGGCCACGCGTCCGTGCGACAGCGCAGCTGCCATGCCCAGGGGTACACCCAGCAGAATCGCCACCAGCAACGCACAGCCGCCCAGCGTGGCGCTGACGGGCAGCCCGGCGGCGATCAGCTCCGCTACCGAGAAGTCGCGCAGCTTGAAGGAGGGCCCCAGATCGCCCTGCACCAGCCGCGATAGATAGTGGACATACTGCAGCGCAATTGGCTGATCCAGCCCGTAGACCCGGTCGAGATTGGCGCGCACCTGTGCCGGCAGCGGGCGCTCCTGGTCGAACGGTCCGCCCGGGGCCAGGCGGATGAGGAAGAAAGACAGGGTGACGATGAGAAAGAGCGTGGGAAGCAGCCCGAGGAAGCGACGAACTGAGTACGCGAGCATTGACAATGCCTATCCGTGCCCTCCGCGGCACCCGTCCCCCTGGCCGCGAGGGCGGCAACCGCGGCCGTTGAAGCCTCGCATGAGCGCACTTGTAGCGCCGCCGAAACACCAAACGCGGGTGCGGCGGAGTCTAGAAACTAAAGATTAGTCAAGTCAACGCAAACAGAGGGGCGAAAACCGCACATAAGCCAGAAACGCCATTGCGTTGTGGCAGGAACACTTTCTAAACTGTCAACAGTGATGGCCGATTTCATACACGAGCATCAACGATCCATGGAATCGACTCGCCCGATTCGCGCTCTGGTGCGGGGCCTCGATGCCCTCACCATGCTCAATTTACGCAACGGCGCCACTGTCTCTGAGATTGCACAACAGATCCGGCTGCCGCGCACCACCACTTATCGCATTCTCGAGACACTGACCCACGCCGGCTATGTGTATCGGGACCCGGCGGATGACCGCTACCGCCTGACCATCATGGTGCATCGTCTCGCCGATGGATTCGACGACGATGCCTGGGTCACCCAGGTGGCGCGTCCGTGCATCGACGATCTCGGCAAGGAAGTCTTGTGGCCTGTCGCGGTGGTATCGCTGTCGGGCACTCAGATGCTCGTGCGCGAGACGACCGATCATCGCAGTCCTCTTGCGATCGAGCGGCTCTCTGCCGGCGTGCGTCTGCCGCTGCTGGTGACGGCCGCCGGGCGCGCACATCTAGCCTACTGTCCTGCGGCACAGCGTGAATCGCTGCTGGAGATCCTCCGGCGCTCCAACGCTGAGGCCGACAAGCTGGCGCACAATCGTCCGGAGCTCGACAAGATTCTCGAAGACACTCGCGCACGCGGGTTCGCAAGCGCAATCCATCCCCGGCGCGTGTCCGACGAGGTCACCATGGCGGTGCCCGTGATGCTGGACGATCGCGTTCTGGCTTCCGTGGTCGTGCGCTTCGCGGAAACGGCAGTGCCTTTCAAGATTGCCGTCGAGCGTTTCGTGCCGAAGCTGCGCGAGACTGCGCACAGAATCCGTCAGGGTTTCATCGAGCAGCAGCGCAACCCGCCCTACCGCCAGCCACAAGCGGTCCAGGCGCGCTAGACCAGGGGGGCTCCGGGCCCCCGAATCCCCCCGAGCCGTTATACTCGAGAGCTTGGCTCAGGCTCTCTCGTGGTCGGGTTGGAGGTGCAGATGAAGCGCATTCTGGTCGGCATCAAACGCGTGGTGGACTACAACGTGCGCATCCGCGTCAAGCCGGACGCCAGCGGCGTCGTCACCGACGGGGTAAAGATGAGCATCAACCCGTTTGACGAGATCGCCCTGGAAGAAGCGCTTCGGATCAAGGAGCGCGGCGAGGCCGAGGAGGTCATCGTCGCCACCGTCGGTCCGGCCGATACTCAGCCCCAGTTGCGCAACGCGCTCGCGATGGGTGCGGACCGCGCCATCCTCGTCCAGGCGGACGGCATCATCGAGCCTCCCGTTGCCGCCCGGGCCCTGCTGAAGCTCGTCGAGCGTGAGCAGCCGTTGCTGGTCATCCTGGGCAAGCAGGCCATCGACGACGACAACAGCCAGACCGGCCCGATGCTCGCTGCCTTATGGGCACGCCCGCAGGCGACGTTTGCCTCCAAAGTCGCGCTCACCGGGGGTCAGGCCCGAGTGACCCGCGAAGTCGACGCAGGCCTCGAGACGCTGGAGGTGGATCTTCCCGCGGTCATCACGACGGATCTGCGCCTGAACGAGCCCCGCTACGTGAAGCTCCCGGAGATCATGAAGGCGAAGAAGAAGCCGCTGGAGACACTGACCCTGACGGGGCTGGGTGTCGAGGCAAGCCAACGCCTGAAAGGGATTCGCTTCGAGCCTCCTGCACAGCGACAGAAAGGTATCAAGGTGAAAGACGCCGCCGAGCTGGTCGCGGCACTGCGCAAGAAGGGTTTGCTCCCGTGAGCACCAGAATACTCATCGTCGCCGAGCACGACGGCTCCCGGCTCAATCCCAGCACCGCGAAGTGCGTTGCGTGCGCCCGAACGATCGCGGGTGCCGACATTACAGTCGCCGTGTGCGCCGCCAATGCAGCGGCAGTCGCGACACAGGCCGCGCAGCTTCAAGGCGTGGCACGGGTGCTCAAAGTAGAGAACGCGGCCAACGAGCATCCCCTCGCAGCCGTGCTGGCTCCGCAGATCGCCGCCCTGGCCGGCGGGTACGCCCTCGTACTAGGCCCTTCGACGACGTTCGGCAAAGACCTGATGCCACGCGTGGCCGCGCTCCTGGACACCGTTCAGGTGAGCGACATCATGGCGGCCGAAAGCGCCACGCGTTTTCGCCGCCCCATCTACGCGGGAAATGCGATCGTCACGGTGGAAGCAGAGCCTGGAACCCAGGTGGTCGGAACCGTCCGAATCGCCTCCTTCGAGGCGGCTCCCTCAGGTAGCGCCTCAGCCCCGGTCGAGTCCGCGCAGGTGCAGGCCGAGATCCCGACCCACACCCGCTTCGTATCGGTGTCGGCCGCTCGCAGCGACCGCCCTGATCTGCAGACCGCGGCCCGCGTGATCTCCGGCGGAAGAGCATTAGCAAGCGCCGAGGGCTTCCAGATCCTCTACAAGCTGGCGGACAAGCTCGGTGCGGCCGTGGGAGCGTCCAGGGCTGCCGTAGACGCCGGCTACGCGCCGAACGAGCTGCAGGTCGGACAGACGGGCAAGATCATCGCCCCGGAGCTGTACGTCGCGATTGGCATCTCCGGTGCCATTCAGCACCTGACGGGGATCAAGGACGCCCGCACCATCGTCGCGATCAACAAGGACGCCGAGGCCCCCATTTTCGAGGTGGCGGACATAGGACTGGTCGGGGATCTGTTCCAGATCATCCCCGAGCTGGAACGTCTGCTCGGCGGGTCCTAGATCTGGCTGAGGATGTGCTCGGCCGCCGAGACCTTGAACTGACCCGGGGCCTCGACGTTGATCTGCTTGGCCACGCCGTCCTGGACCAGAACCGAGAAGCGCTGGCCGCGCGTGCCCATCCCGAAGCCACGCGCATCCAGATCCAGGCCCAGCGCCTTGGCGTAATCGCCATTGCCGTCGGCAAGCATCAGGACCTTGTCGGCTACGTTCGAAGCCTTGCCCCACGCGTTCATCACGAACACGTCATTCACCGCCATGCAGGCGATGGTGTCCACGCCCTTGGCGCGCAGCTGATCGGCGAGCTGCACGAAGCCGGGAAGGTGCTTCGCATCGCATGTGGGCGTGAACGCGCCCGGAACCGAGAACAGGACCACCTTCTTGCCTTTGAACAGCTCGTCGGTGGTCACATCCTTCGGGCCGTCCTTGGTCATCGTCTTCAGCGTGCCCGAGGGCATGCGCTCGCCTGCTTTGATGGTCATGGGTGCAATCCTTGTGAGCGCCTCAGGCGGCCTGTTTGGCGTGCAGAGACCAGAGATTCGCGATCCGCTCCAGGGTCGGATCGCCCTTGACGGACTTGAAGGACTTCACCGCCTCATCCTTCTTGCCATCCTTCAGCTGCGCGATGCCCAGCAGCAGGTGCGCCTCCGTTTCGTTCTTCAGGCCGCCCTTGCTGACGCCCTTGGAGAGGTAGTCCACGGCCTTGTCGTACTGCTGATAGCCGAGATAGGCCAGCCCGACGCCCACATCCTTGTCGCCGGTGGGAGCGCTGTCCGCATCCCCGGCGATCTTGCCCAGCGACTGCTGGTCCTGCTGCGCGGCCTTCTGCGCTGAGGCCAGCAAGCGCTTGTTCTTGTCCTGCGAGCGTGCATCGGTGAACACGTTCTTCTGGAACGCCTTCTCGAGTACGTGCTGCGCCTCGCCGGGCGAGCCGGCTTCGATCGCGAGCTGCGCATACTCGGTGTAGTCCTCCGGTCGCTTGAGGACGTCCACCTCATTGGCGAGGCGATAGGTGTTGAGCAGCGTCTTGTCGTTCTGATTGGGCGCCTGGAACAGCGTGATCACCAGGTTGCCCCAATACTCGGGCTTCGGGTAGTACGTCACCAGGCGCTCGAGCGCCTTGGAGGTGCAGTTGGAGTCATCGAGCTTCAGGCAGGAGCTGAGCAGGAGGTTCAGCACCTGCTCCTTCGGCTCCTTGCCGGCCTTGATCTCGCTGTCGACCTCGTTGCCGACGAACTTCAGCGTGCCCTTGTAGTCGTTCTTCAGGTAATACGACTGGCCGATGATGGTGTTGATGTCCTCATCGTTGACGCCCGCCTTCTGGGCGCGCTCGCCGAACTCGATGGCCTTGTCGTAGTTCTTCAGCTGATAGTTGATCTGCGAGAGCACCTTCAGCTTGCCGGGGATCTCGCCCGGGTCGGTGAAGCCGTCGTTGACGGTCGCCTCGACCGCCTTGGCCGCTTCCGCCAGGTTGTTGGTGCGCACGTAGATGAAGCCGTACATCTCGTTGATGAGGTGCTCATCCCAGGGCGTCTTGCCGGAGACGCCCTCGGCCTGCTTCAGCAGCGCCAGCGCGTCGTTCCATTTCTTTTCCTTCATCAGATCGTTGGCTTTGGGCAGGTACTTGCCCTCACCCTTGCTGATCGTGTGCTTCGCCTCCTTGCCGTTCTTCGCCGCCTCCCTGTCGTGCGCCTCGCTGGCGCGGTCCTGTGCCTGTGCGGTACTGACCGGGCCGAGCCCGGCGCTCACCGTCAGCAGCGCGCCCACCGCGAGCGCCACCATCCAGTTGTGCTTCGTGTTCATGTTCTTGGCTCTACTCCTGGAATTCCGCATTGTTGACGAAGCCGATCTTCTTCATGCGGTTGCGTTGCGCTGAGGCCAGCACCTTCGCCACGAAGTCGTATTTCACGCGGCGATCGGGCCGCAGGTGAATCTCCGGTTGCGGGTCCTTGGCGGCTTCCGTGTGAAAGTAGCCCTCCAGCTGGTCCATGCTCTGCACGGGCGTCCCGTTCCAGACCACGGTGCCGTCGAAGTCGATCTCCAGATCGATGACTTCCGGGCGCTGGTTCTGCGGCGGCGGCGGATGGCGCGGATCGGGCATATCCAGCTTCACCGCGTGCGTCATGATGGGCAGGGAAATGATCAGCGTGACGAGCAACACGAGCATGACGTCGATCAGCGGCGTCGTGTTGATCTCACACATCGCCTCGCCGTCACTCGAGCCGACACTCATTGCCATTTAGATAAGCTCCTTCAAGCCGCTCAGCGGTAGCCGCGGATGCCGTGATCGGGCTCGGTGATGAAGCCCACCTTGACCACGCCGCCACGCTGAATCGTGAAAATGACCCGTCCGACCGCCTCGTAGTGCACGTCCTTGTCGGCGCGGATGTGAATCTCCGGCTGCGGCTTCTTCACCGCGGCGTCCTTCACCAGCGCCAGCAGGTCATCGCGGTTGGGGATGAGACGGTCGTTCCAGTACACCTTGCCCTCGGCATCCACCGCCACCGTGATGTTCTCCGGCTTGGTCTGCGTCGGGATGTTGACGGCCTTCGGCAGATGGATCGGCACGGTCTTGTTGATCACCGGGATCGTGATCAGGAAGATGATCAGCAGCACCAGCATGACGTCCACCAGTGGCGTCGTGTTGATGGATGCCATGACTTCGGCGTCCGAGCCCCCGGAAGATCCCACAGTCATCGACATTTGTGTCTACTCCTGGACGTGTGCCGCGCACCTGGCCGGAAGCGGCTCGCGAGGTGCGCGCACCGAAGTCAGTGGCCGTGGTTACTTGCGAACGGCAGCCGCAGGAGCCGCGGCAGGACGTGCACCGCCCATCTCATTGCTGCCGATGCGTGCACCACTGACCAGATAGGC
>CAZLYG010000222.1:0-8481 GCA_964563075.1 uncultured Steroidobacteraceae bacterium
TGAGGAGCGCACGAGAGCGCAATCGCTGCTCGTCCGCGGCGACCGTTCGCGAGGCGGCGCAGAGCACGAGCGCACACACTGTCGATATGATCGGAATGATGAACATCGCCGTGTGCAGTCCCGTTGCCTTGAAGGTCTCCTGCATTTGCGTGCTGCCGGCCGCGCGCATGGCCTGTCGGGCGAAGTAGTCGCTGAGCCAGCCGGTTGCAACAGGCCCGGCGCTCGCGCCGAGGACGTACATGGCACAGAAGTAAAGCCCGACCGCCAGCCCGCGGCTGCGCGGCTCCACGACATCCTGGATCGCGGCATAGACCGTTGCGTAATAGACATACAGGAGCATCATTGCGGTTCCTATCATCAACATCGAAGGCAGCACCCCGCCTGGGTGCACCTCGAGACCGAGAAAGGCAAGCGGCGCACCTATGAGCATCGCCACGGCAGCCAGCAGGATACGCCGGTCCGGCCGCCCGGCGCCCAGGCGGTCGGATGCCCATCCGCCTCCCAGCATGCCGATGACTCCCACGGCACCGAGCGCCAATGCCGACACGTTGTTGGCCTCCCGCAAGCCGAGACCGTGAAAGCGCTGCAGAAAGGGGGTCAGAAAGGCGCTGATGGCATACATGCTGAAGTTGTGCAGGGCGCCGGAGGCGATGATCCACCACAGCGTCGGAGTCGCGAGCAGCGTCCAGATTTCCCCACGCCCGGAGCCACTCGTGAGATGCACGTCGGCCGCACCGCGAGCCGGCTCCCGTGCGAGCAGCATCAGCCCGCCGAGCAACAGACCGGGGATGCCCGCGAAAATCAGCGTCGCACGCCAACCATACCGCGAGCCGATCTGACCACCCACGATATAGGCAAGGAAAATGCCCAACGGCAGTCCAACCATGAACGCCGCCATGGCTCGCGCCCGCTGCCTCTGCGGAAACAGGTCCCCGATCAATGACTGCGCTGCAGGCGAGCAGCTCGCCTCTCCGATGCCGACGCCGACGCGTGCAACGAACAGAACCAGGTAGCTGCGCGCCAGGGCGCCCGCAAGGGTGAATACACTCCAGATGGCGACACCTGCGGCGATGAGGCGCGGTCGGTGCCAGCGATCAGCGACGTACCCGAGAGGCAGGCCTACCGCGGCATACATGAGCGTGAACACGGTGCTGAGCAAGCCCAGCGCCGTATCACTCAGGCCGAACTCGTGGCGGATCGGCTCCGCGAGCGCTCCCGGTAGCTGGCGATCAAGAAAGTTGAGAAGGTTGATCAGGAATAGAATCAGCAGCACGGATCCCGCGCGCTTGATCATTGCCGACCTCCTCCTCACATGAAGCTCGCACTCGCGGGCGATTGTATCCCATCGATAACATCGGAGCCTCCGAACGCGCTGGGTGAGGTGGTAGCGCCGCTGCCTCACGGCAGATGCCATGGTTGTGCTGAGTCAGACGGCTTGCGCAGCGTTCAAAGCAGCTTCAAAGCGACCGCACGCACGATCGCCTGCGTCTTGTTGGTGGCACCGAGCTTCTGGATGACATTGTTGAGGTGGAATACGGCAGTGCGCTCGGAAATGCTCAGGATCTGGCCGATTTCCCACGCCGTCTTGCCTTCCGCAGCCCATTTGATGCATTCGCGCTCGCGCGCCGTGAGCGCGTTTTCCCGTTCCGGAAACAACGAAGGTAACGCGATCCGCGACACCGCCTGATGAAGGAGGCTGGCAAACATCTGCGCCCGCCCGACCACGGCGGCGAGGTCGGTCGGTTTCATATCGAGGGCCCTGTCGCGCGCCAGGCTGAAGATTCCGGTGAGACCGGGTTGCTCGTGAACCGCGAACGTGAGCCCGCTCTGCAGGCCGAAGGCGTATGCCTCGGCCCAGAATTCCTCCGACTTGCCGTCGTGGAAGATCTCATCGCTCCAGATCGCCGGTAGGGTGCTCTTCTCGGCATGGCCCACGATGGGGTCGACTTTGAAGTAGCCCTGCGCCAGGTAGCGCTCCAGCCACTTCCGGGGAAAGCCGTTGATGAAATACTGCTGGGGCTTCAGAGCTGGCGAATTGACCGTGAGCGCGTAGGTGTAGTGCTCAAAGCCCATCTGCCGCGCAAATTTCTCCATCTCGATGCGCAGATCATCGGAGGTCTGCGCACGCTCCAGCGCGTCGTAGGCGTCGCATAACACCTTCAGACTCATCTTGAGCATCCACCTCTGGCAACCCGAACGCCTCGGGGACCGAAGCCTAAGCGACTGGGAGCGTTACCGCCAAGGGGATCTGCGTCGCAGGATAACTTGTTGAATTAGTGGATGTTCCCCTCGCACTGTCAGCCCGCGCACGGCCCGGAGAACCGCGGCGCCCATCCGGGCTGCCCCTTGGGCCTGTCAAATCTTGCAGTGACCGAGGGCGCCGCCCCGGGGAGATGATCCTTGCACCTGAGCGGGACGGGGGGGGCTGCGGAGCGAGCGCATGTAACGAGGGCCTGGATCACTTCGAGACCAACTTCGTTGTCGGACGAACTGCCTCAAAGCCTGGATCTCCGACCTTTCGTTCGCGTACGGAGGTCGGAACTTGCGGCGGTGTGCCTGCAGCACATCGCATCGGGCATCGATTTGTCCGTTGCAGCGACGGGCTCCGGTGGTGCCGCGGTGCAGGCGGGCCTGCTCGCCGGCTACACGCAATGGGAGGCAACCTGGCAGGCGCTGCAGGTGTACGTCCGCTGGAACTGGGGGATCTCGCAGAACCTGCTGTTCGTGCTGAACCCCGCGGCCATCAAAGCCAACATCCAGTTGCTGGATGACGCTGGCAGCGTGGAGTCATTTTTGCTGAGTCGTGCGCATCTGTTTGAATGGATCGAAGCGCTGCCGTGGCGCGACACGTTGCGGGAAGTCATTCCGCAGCTACGCTGACACGGTATCCGCCGGACTGGCGTCAGAGGCGGCTGCCCTCGCAGCCCCAGTGACGGGCCTGACAGATGTGACAGGCGACGGGTGCCGCGCACGGGGGCAATGTATGCAGCTGGCGCGTCTGAGGAGGAACTGTGAGCTCGAGCAAGCCGATAACGATCGTGCTGGTTATCGGCGCATTCGCGCTGGGCGCGTTCGGCGTTCGCTTTGCAAAGCCGGCTGCAACTCTCGACAGAGGCGTGACCGCGCACGCCTCTCAGGCAGGTGCGGTGGCGGACGAAGAGAAGGGCACGGCAAGTGCTGCCGAGGTCCACATCAGTGCTGAGACCGCGCAGCGGATCAACGAGCTCCTGCGGCTGTATGGCATTCCGCTCGTGCTCAGCAGGAGCGATCCGCTCGCAAACCCCTCGCATCACGGTGTAGCGGTGTGCGTCGCGAGCGGGGGCGATCCCCTGATCGTCGCAGGCCCGGTCGGAGGCAACTGAGCCGGCAAGGGCTGAGCCGGCAAGGGGCCGCCCGGTGCTAGACGCCGGCGCGCGAGTCCGGCCGCGCCGGTCCGGCAGGTCAGCTTCCATGGGCGAAACCAACCGAGGGGCGCGCGCTTTGTGATAAGTTGCCGCGCCATGAATCAAACAGCCACTGTCGATTTCCGGCAGTTCATCGACTCCCAGCCACTCGGTCGCTTTCAACTGGGGGTGGCGGCGATATGCGCCGCCCTGATCTTCATGGATGGCTATGACGCCCAGGTAATGGGGTTCGTCGCGCCGGCGCTCATCGCACAGCTGCACATCAGCCGCGCCGCGTTCGGGCCGGTCGTCTCCATCGGGCTGGTCGGCATGATGGCGGGTGGACTGGTCGGCGGGCCACTGGCGGATCGGTTCGGCCGCAAGCCCGTTCTGGTCGGTTGCGCTTTCGCGTTCGGACTGTTTTCGCTGCTCACGGCGACGGCGGCCTCGTTTGAATCGCTGGCGGCCTTTCGGCTGCTGACGGGGCTGGGGCTCGGCGGCGCCATGCCGAACAGCATCGCCATCACTTCGGAATACATGCCGAAGAGACTGCGGGCAACCGCGATTACGACGATGTTCGTGGGCATGCCCCTTGGCGGGTCCCTCGGCGGTTTCGTTGCCGCTGCACTGATCCCCCGCTACGGGTGGCAATCCGTGTTCGTCGTGGGAGGGGTCATTCCTCTGTTCATCGGAGTCTGGGTGCTGGCGTCGCTGCCGGAGTCGATTCGTTTTCTGATTCTGAAGGGGGACGGCGAGCACGTCAGGGTCGCCGGACTGCTGGCGCGGATCGCCCCGGCGGGCCTATCCCTTGGGAGGCTCTCCACCACGGCCGACGAGCCGCGCGCGAAAGGGTTCATCGTCAGGCAACTCTTCGCAGAAAATCGCGGCACGGTCACCGTACTGTTGTGGATCATGTTCTTCATGAATCTGCTGGCGCTTTTCTTTCTGCTGAGTTGGCTTCCGATACTGATGCACGACAATGGCATCACCGTGCAGACGGCCATTCTCGTCACCGCCACGGCCCAGATCGGCAATGCCGTCGGCGGTGTCCTGCTCGGCCGGCTGATCGACTGGCGCTCCTCCTTCAGCATACTGGGATGGACATATCTTGCGGCTGGCATCGGAATCGTTCTGATCGGTGCGGCCGGAGGCTCGCTCGGGCTGTTGATCCCGATGGTTCTGGCCACGGGCTTCTGCGTCGGGGGCGGGCAGACGGCCGCAAACGCGCTCACCGCGGAGTTCTATCCAACTGCCATACGCAGTACAGGCGTAGGGTGGGCGCTGGGCATCGGACGCATAGGCTCCATCATCGGGCCTACCCTCGGTGGGTTGCTGTTGGCCGGCGGCGTCGGCACGCGGCAGATATTCTGGGTGGCAGCCCTGCCCGCGCTGATTGCGACGGCCGCTGCGTTCATGATTGTCATTGCCCAGGAGCGGCAGCGGCGTGGGCTCGTTCCGGCCACTGAATAGGACTCGGCTCGGCGCTCGACGGCTAGTTTGGCGTGGCGAGCGCCCTGTAGAACTCCGTCAGGTAGAACTCCGAGTCGAGATGATCGCAAGGCTTGTGTGGCACACAGGGCTCACCGAGTCCGTAGCCGGTCTGCCACGGGCTCAGCACGTTCATTTTCCTGATTTCGTCCAGTGTTTTGCCGACGCGGACCTGCCGCTGAACGGCGTCGCGCTTGCCTTGCAGGGTGTGTAGCGAGCGGCGTACATCGGCGATCGACGCTTGTGCGCCGTGGCCGGGAATGACCTTGGCATCCTCCGGCACCGTGCTGAGGATCATCTGCAGCTCATCGACGACACCCGCCATCGTCCCGTCCTTCGACTTGTCATCACCGGGCAGGTTTACCGAGACAAAGGCGTCTCTACTACATTCGGCTTCTTGAAATAGACCATCGCGTCGCCATCGGTGTGGCCGTTGGGGAGCTTGATGATACGGATCTCTTGTAGGACTGCCCAGGTCCGGATGAACGCGCGGCTCGCCGCATGTTCCGGTCGGTGTGCCGTGTCGCGTCGGTCCAGCTAACCATGGGGAGTTTGTGCCGCGGACAGAATGCTCTCGATCACGTCAGTCTTGGCAGCGGCATAGGCATTCATGTCAGGCCAGTCCAGCCGTGCCAAGGCGCGCTTGGTGTGTTCGTAGCGTTGTCGATCCTGTGCATGCGTACGCAGATGATCGCGAAAGCGCAGGTTGCGACCGATCTTAAGCACAACCGGCCGAACAGACATGGACATGGACGTCTCTCGCGGGGGTTCTGAGCATGCGGTGCTCGTTCCACTGCGGCTCACGTACTCGCAGTACGTATCCAGCGGCTTCGAGCTGTGGGAGATAGGTGGACTCCACCGCAGAGTCCTGAACCACGACGAGAAGGTCGACGATAGGCTTGGCGGCGAGTCCGGGAACGGAGGTCGAGCCGATGTGGTCGATCAGCAGGGCCGCGGCGCCGAGCGCGACGGCAATGACACATCGATGCCTCTCGAACTTCGCGGGCCATGTCGGGTCATAGTCCACGATGATGATCTCGCGCTTCTCGATGCCGCCAATGAGCCCAGTCTGTAACGAGACATCCTTCGGTTGACACACGCGAGCGGCTCCTTGATCTTTTCGCGATACGTGCAGAATACTCCAGCCCTACCCATGCGCGAACGCCCAGCCTCTCGCTTGCTTGTCCTGGATGCACGGCGGCGCGTCCTGCTTTTTCGCTTCGAAAACAAACGCGGACCTCTCGCAGGCAAAGTCTTCTGGGCAACACCCGGCGGCGAGGTCGAGCAGGGCGAAACCTACGCCCAGGCGGCCTGTCGGGAGATGTTCGAGGAAACGGGTCTGCGGATTGACTCCGCGGGACCTGAGATAGGGCGACGCATTGCGACCTTTGAGCTGAGCACGGGTGAGACGATCAGAGCCGATGAGCGTTTTTTCGCGGTACACATCGACACACTGCAGGTCTCTACGGAGCGCTGGACGGAGCTCGAGCGCGATGTCATGACGGAGCATCGCTGGTGGTCGCAGCAGGAGCTCGCGCGCGCCACTGAGCAGATCTGGCCGGAGGACCTCGCCCAGATGCTCATCAATGCAGGAGTCTGGCAATGAAACGGACCTGGACGATCATCGGTGTGCGCGATGTTCGCAGCAGCTTCAAATGGTACCAGTCACTTTTCGGCCAGCCCGAGACCTCTCCCGCCCACGACTATTGGGGACAGATCCTGGATGCGGATGGCACCGTCCTGCTGTGTCTGCACGAGTGGGGCGCACACGAACACCCGTCCCTGTCGAGCCCCGAGACCGCCTCCCCCGGCAACGGCTTGCTGCTGTTCTTCCGCGTCGATGATTATGAGGCCGCCCTGAAGAGAGCGCGATCACTCGTGACGCGGCTCGAACAGGAGCCTGACAGGAATCCCGCTACTCAGACCATGGAGTTCTCTCTCCGCGATCCGGACGGGTATTACGTAACGATCAGCGCGCTCGAGTAGCACGCCGAAGCGTCCCGTTGGAGGAGACGTCCCATTGGCCTATGCCACTTCGAGCGAAGGCAGATTGAACGCGTCAATTGTCTTCCAGTCCTCCCCATGGGGATAGGCGACGGAAATCGCGCGAATGCGGGCGAAGTCGACGCCCTCACCGGCGAAAGCGAGCTTGCCTTCGGTTTGGTACGCCTCGACAGCCCGCAGCAACATGCTCTGAGCGCGGACGATCACCAGATCGCATCGGCCCAGATACTGCTGCGTGCGATCGACGATCGGCCCCATCGATTCCTGGATGACGAAATCCTCATAGGCGTTACCGCGCCCGACGATCCCACTCCAGTGGCCCCGTTTCATCGCCTCGCGATCCTGGTGCCACAGGTTGTCCGGCCCGCCCATGTCGGAATTGAAGAAATCGGGGTCGCCTGAGTTGGCGCCATAGGCATTCATCCAGTCCGCCGGGATCGGCCGAAGAACGTCGAAGGCGATGTACCACTGGGCCGTCCACTCATCGTCGATCGGTATGGAGCAGCACGCCAGCGCCGGCACGCCGGGGGCAGTGGGGATGAACGAGAAATACGGCAGGGCGACCTCGCGAATGCGGGCATAACAGCGGCCATTCGCCTGCTCGCGCAGCGCTCCCTCCCGGAAGCCATAAGGTTTGGCGACCAGCTCGAACGAGGGCGCGGTGTTGTCGAGCATGTAGTCGGATTCGCTCTTGAATACCTGGCGTCCCACGGAGCTGCCGATGTTGGAGGAATGCAGGAAGCTCACGTGCGCCGAGTCCAGCAGCGCCTCCAGGCCCTGCAGCCAGTTGCAGTGAATGATGCCGCGGCGGGGCGCCACCTGGGTCTCGGGCAAACTCGTAAACTCGAAATTCGGGAAGCGGGGCGGATGCGCCTTGTGCTTTCCCAGATACACCCAGACCAACCCACCAGCCTCGTGAGTGGGATGGCTGTGCACGGGGACGCTCGCTGCGAAGCGCTCGCGGCCGGCGTGCAGCTCGGTCGGTGCGTCGACGCACTTGCCGTCGACAGAGAATTTCCAGCCGTGAAAAATGCACCTGAGGCCGCCTTCCTCGTTTCTCGCCAGCGCCAGACTGGCGCAGCGGTGGGGACAGGCTTCCTGCATGAACCCCACGCGCCCGTCCGTTGCGCGGAAGGCGACGAAGTTTTCGCCGAACAGCCGTACGCGCGCCGGGGCGCCATCGACCTCCAGCTTGGCCGAGCGGCAGGCGGGCACCCAGTATTCGCGCAGAAATTCGCCCATCGGCGAGCCCGGTCCAACCCGGGTCAGAAGCTCATTGTGCTCGGGCTTGAGCATGCAGCACCTCCTGGCAATGCCTGGCCAGCGCGGCCACGTGGACCTCAGTTTCCCGCAATGTCGGGCGGGTGGCAAAATGACGCTATGCGCCGGGTTTGGACGTTCTTTTACGGATCCTTCATGAATGCCGATGTGCTGGCGCAGGCAGGCGTCCATCCGACCGGCTGCCAAGCGGGGCAACTCGATGGCTGGGAGTTGCAGATCGCGCCGCGTGCGACCCTGGTGCCCGCTTCGGGGCGTCGTGTGCACGGCATTCTCGGGCAGATGACGCACGAGGATCTCGACAGGATCTATACCAGGGACTGGTTTG
>CAZLYG010000223.1:0-1951 GCA_964563075.1 uncultured Steroidobacteraceae bacterium
AGCAGGCCGCCGATGGTCGTCGGAATGAGGCACACCAGCAGTGCGATCAGGGCCGTGATGGCGATCGGAGTTCCGAGCTTGGCAACCTCGACGCTGTACTGGGAGTAAGGGAGCAGAGTCGCCGTCGCGAACAGGAATACCAGCGTGAGGGCCACGAGGAGGATGGTCAGTGCAATCTCGTTGGGTGTTTTCTGACGCTTGGCGCTCTCCACCATGGCGATCATCCGGTCGATGAAGGTCTCTCCCGGGTTAACCGTCACGCGTACGATGATCCAATCGGATAGCAGACGCGTGCCGCCGGTCACGGAGGAGAAATCCCCGCCGGACTCACGGATGACCGGTGCAGATTCGCCAGTGATCGCGCTCTCGTCCACCGAGGCGGCGCCCTCGATCACCTCGCCGTCCGCCGGGATGTAATCCCCGGCTTCGACGAGAACAACGTCGCCCTTGCGAAGCCGGTTGGCGGGAATGGGCGAAATGCGCGAACGATCTGCCGCATCGGCGAGCTTCCTGGCCGACACGGATTGCTTCAGGCCCCGTAGCGAGGCGGCCTGGGCCTTGCTGCGACCCTCGGCGAGCGCCTCGGCGAAATTGGCGAACAGAACGGTGAACCACAGCCAGATTGCCACATTGAGGATGAACCAGGCCGGAGCCTCGCCCTTTCCGCCAAGTGCCTGCGCCCACAGCAGCGTCGTCAGAATGCTGCCGACGTAGACGACGAACATGACAGGGTTGCGCCACTGCACGCGTGGATCGAGCTTGCGGAACGCGTCGATCACGGCGGGCATCAGCAATAGGCGGTCGAACATCGACAGCTTGTGCCGTACCGCGGTTCGCGGCGGCTCAGCCGGGCACGGCGGCTCTTGCGCACGCCGCGGCGCCGAAATCGGCTCACGTGAGGTCAGGTCCGTCATGTGTCAGTTACCCCACAGCATCAGATGCTCCACCACCGGGCCGAGCGCCAGCGCCGGGACGAACGTCAAAGCCCCGACCAGCAGCACCGTGCCGATCAGCAGAACGACGAACGTGGGACCGTGCGTAGGCATCGTCCCCGCGGTGACCGGCACGCGCTTCTTGGCGGCGAGCGAGCCGGCGATCGCGAGAACGGCCGCAATTGGCCAGTACCGCCCGAGCCACATCACCACCCCGAGCGCCGTGTTGTAGAACACCGTATTCGCGGACAAGCCTGCGAAAGCGCTGCCGTTGTTGTTGCTGGCGGAGGTGAACGCGTAGAGGATCTCGGAGAAGCCATGCGCTCCCGGATTTGCGACGCCGGCCTGGCCGGCCGGCAGCTTGACGGCCAGCGCCGTGCCGACCAGGACGATGAAGGGCATGACGAGAATGGCGACCGAGCTCATCTTCATCTCGAACGCCTCGATCTTCTTGCCCAGGTACTCCGGCGTGCGGCCGATCATGAGGCCGGCGATGAACACGCCGACGATCGCAAAGATGAGCATTGAGTACAGCCCTGTGCCCACGCCGCCGAACACGACCTCGCCCAGCTGCATGTTGAACAGCGGCACGAAGCCGCCCAGCGGTGTGAAGGAGTCGTGCATCGAGTTCACGGCGCCACAGGACGTTCCGGTCGTCGCCGTTGCAAACAGGGCCGAAGCCCCGATGCCGAAGCGCGTCTCCTTGCCCTCCATGTTGCCGCCGGACTGCCTCAGGCTCGCCCGCTGATCGACTCCCAGCTTGGCGATTCGGGGATTCCCGGCCTGCTCGCTGTCGACGGCCAGCGTTACCAGCGACAGAAACAGGACGACCATGGCAGCGAACACCGCCCAGCCCTGACGCGTGTCCCCGACCATCCGCCCGAAGGTATAGGTGAGAGAGGCCGGGATGATCAGCAGCGCGAGGATCTCCAGGAAGTTCGACAGCGGCGTCGGGTTCTCGTAGGGATGCGCGGAATTCGCGTTGAGGAAGCCACCACCATTGGTGCCGAGCTCCTTGA
>CAZLYG010000223.1:1961-8467 GCA_964563075.1 uncultured Steroidobacteraceae bacterium
GGGATGCCATGGGGCCCATCGGCAGGGTCTGCTTGTTCGTCCTGAGATTCTCGGTGACCGGGTTGCCGGAGGCGTCCTTGACGGGGTTGCCCGCGGCATCGGTCTTGGGCTGGCTGTAGGACAGCTTCTCGACGGTGGTCACATCCTTGTAGGGGCTGAAGTTCTGCACGACTCCCTGCGATACCAGCCCCAAAGCGAGCACCACGGACAGAGGCACGAGGATGTACAGCGTGCAGCGGGTCACGTCCACCCAGAAGTTGCCGATCGTCCGGGCGGTGTGCCGCACAATGCCGCGGATGAGGACGATCACGACGACGATTCCGGACGCTGCCGAGAGGAAGTTCTGCACCGCGAGCCCGGCCATCTGCACCAGGTAGCCCAGGGTCGACTCGCCGGAGTAGCCCTGCCAGTTCGTATTGGTAATGAAACTGACGGCCGTGTTGAACGACGAATCGGGCGTCACGTTTGCGAATTGTTGCGGGTTCAGCGGCAGCCAAAGCTGCAGGCGCTGCAGCCCGTAGACGAGAAGAGCACCGAGAGCGTTGAACACCAGAAGCGCAATCGCATACCGTTTCCACCCCATTTCCACGGCGGGATCGATGCCGCACAGTCGGTAGATAAGGACCTCGAACCGTGCTCCCATCCGAACCGGCCAGATTGGCTTGCCCTCCATCACACTCGCCATATAGAGGCCGAGCGGCTTCACACAAAGGAGGATCACGATCATCAGGGCGGTGATCAGCGCCAGCGAGGGAGCCGTCATTTAGAACTTCTCCGGCTTGAACATCGCGTAGAGCAGGTAAACGAAGAGCCCGACAGTCAGCACGCCGCTCACGACGTAGAGGGCGGTCATTCGACACCCCCGAGGCGCGAGAGAGCCCATACCAGCCAGTGCGTCGCCGCGTAGAGCACGGCGATCAGCAGGATGAAGGCGCCATCCATAACGATTGCGGTCACGGCACTCACCTCAGGGCCGGCAACGCACGTGCCGGCAGGGAGCAAACGTTAGCGCGACTGCTGTGAGCGCCCGGTTAGGAATCGGGTGCGGACGGGGACGTCACCGGCCGACCGGAGCCCGAGCGCGAGTGCGCCGGGGCGACGCGGGCCGAGGCGATGTGCCGAGGGGTGCGCCGGGACGCCGGGACGACGCAGGATGGCGGTGTGCCGCGCCCGAACTTCGCCATGGAGCGCGGCGCAGCGGGCCGAGCGCGTGCCCGCTGGCGCTGCGTGACGCGCCGCTGCCCCGAGCTTGACCATGATCTGCCGCGACGCGCGTCAAGGAATTGGAGAAAAAGTTCGCGTCGTCGCCAGCCTACGACTCCCATGGAAGCTCGCCGGCTGTTATGTTTCGCCCTTGCCAGACGGGGGTTTCTAAATCAATGAATCTCACATCGCTCATCGAGCCGATTCAACGCGTGTCCTATTCGATCGACGACAGCAGCCTCGCCCTGATGTCGTTGCTGGTGGGGATGATTGGCGGTTGGAAAATCACGAACTGGCGCGAACAGCTCAAAGCCAGGCGCGTGCGAGTGGAGAACAAGCCGGAGCGTTCCGGCCCCGAGAGCCGCTGAGGAAAAGCGCTGGCCGCTGGCGCCGGGCGCTCACGCTGCTCGCTGGCGCCGGGCGCTCACGATAGCCGCTGGCGCCGGGCGCTCACGCTGCTCGCTGGCGCCGGGCGCTCACGATAGCCGATGGCGCCGGGCGCTCGCGCCGGGCGCTAGCGCCGGCCGCCGAGCACGCGGGCCGGAAGCAGGAGGATCGCCCTGAGCAGCTCGAAGACGCCCTCCACGGCGATGCCGAGGAGGCGTAACGGCAAGAGCACCAGCCAGATGACTGGATAAAGGACGAGCGCGAGCAGCGCGAGCGGCCAGCACACGACCAGCAGCAGCAGCCACAGTAAGAGTCCGATCATCGGGATGTCGTCTCCGCCCGGTTTCGCCAAGCCGCCGGCCGTCAGGCCGGGCGACACCGTTGCCATCATAGCCCCATCAGGGCCGTTCGACCGCGAGTCCTTCGAAGCCGGTCTTGCACCGCTGGAATGCCGCTACCGCCTGAAGTATGACGCTCGCGTGTTCGAGCGCTACCGCTACCTCGCTGGAGAGGATTCTGCGCGTCTGCAGGAGCTGGTCACCGCCCTCGAGGACTCTGAGGTTAAGGCCATATTCTGTGCTCGCGGCGGGTATGGGGCGATGCGGCTGCTGCCACGCCTCGCGGACCAATACCTCGCGCGCGATATTGCTGGAGTGTCCGGTCCCGGCGCAGCCCCTGCCAAGCCGGTCATAGGCTTCTCCGATATCACTGCCCTGCACCTGTGGCTGCAACGGCAGGGGACGGTCAGCATCCACGGCCCGGTCGTTACGCAGCTGGGACGCCAGCAGGATGCAACTCAGGAGCGGCTTTTCGCCCTGCTCGAGTCGACCTCCGCAGCGGCCCCTCTTTGCGGGACGGACACCTACGTGGGTGGCACGGTCGAAGGTCCTTTGCTCGGCGGCAATCTCGCCGTCGTGTCGCGGCTGCTGGGAACTCCCTACCTGCCCCCGCTGGAGGGCGCAGTGCTGTTGCTGGAAGACGTCGGGGAACGGCCGTATCGCCTCGATCGGATGTGGACCCACCTGGCCCTCGCAGGAGTGTTTCGCAAAGTTCGGGGCATCGTGCTCGGCTCGTTCTCCGGGTGTGAGGAGCGCGATGCGGACTACACGAGCGCCGACGTTCTGCGCGCGCTCGCGGAGGAAACTGGACTGCCGTGTGCGGCCGGTTTTCCGGTCGGCCACGGTGACATCAACGAAGCGGTGCCGCTCGGCGTGCGGGTGCGGCTGGATGCCAACGCGCGGCGCCTGACGTTCCTCGAAGCGGGGGTGGAAGAACCAAAGCGCTCAGAAGAGTGACCCGCCCGCGCCAATCATTTCGCGCCGCACCATCGGAATCGGCGGCCCGCCGTAAGACAGGAACTTATCGTGGAATTCCTTCCAGTGGGCGCGGGGGTTTGGGTCCGAGCTCCAGTACATGGCCACCCAATCCGCGCGTAACTTGCGGATCATCAGCTTGCCGAGAGTGTAGTTCAGATAGGCAGGATCGTATGTGCCGCGCGCGGCCTGCTGCCGCGCATCGCCGGGATCGGCGAACGCGCTGTCGCGGAACATCTTCTCCGACTGCGCCACCGTCATTCCCTGGGTGTGCCGCCCGATGGCGCACAGGAAACGGACATCGCGGAGCAGTGCATTCGTGAGCTGTCCGACGTGCTGCTCGGGGTCACCGGGGCGGCCATCCGCGTTGCCGAGTCCCTCCTCCCACATCATCTCTTCTGCGTAGTGTGCCCAGCCTTCGGCATACGCATAGCCGACCCACAGCGCCGCAATCTTCGAGGGGTTGCGATTGGCATGCAGGAACTGCAGAAAGTGTCCCGGCCACACCTCGTGCACGCTGGTGTAGAGCAGATCGTCCTTGCCGGGAATGTAGGCAGCCTGCTCTTTCTTCGACCAGTGGGGATCGGGCGGCGCGATGTTGTACGTGTACGCAACGCCCCGATCGTAGGGTCCGGGGACGTTGATGTAAGCAGAGTTGGCGCGGTTGTAGGGAGGAGCCTCTGCAACCAGCACTTCCTCCGAGCCCGGAATGGTCACGATGTCCTTCTGCTGGATGAAGGACTTCAGCTGGACGAGCTGCCGGCGTGCCGCCTCGAGCGGGCCGCCTTGGGGCTTGTCGGCCTCCATCTTCAGAGCGCAGGCGCGCAGCGAGCCGTGCGGCAGGTATTGCGCGCACGCTGCCCTCAGCGCCGCCATGTTGCGATCGAGATCCGCCTGCCCGATTTTCATGAGCTCCGGCAGGGGGGTATCGACCTGCTCGGTCGATTCGAGCATGTCCGCGAACAGCGCCGCGCCGAGCGCATAGTGATCGGTGGCCGTCTTGCGCTGCGATTTGAGCCATTGGCTGAGTCCGTCCATGGCTCGCGCCGCCGCCGCGTCCGCGTCCGCGAGTTGCTTCTGGGCCGCGGGATCCTGGATCGACTCGAACACCTTCGGAACGTCGTTGCGGTAGAACTTCGCGAACCCGCCGAAGCCTTCGATACCCCGCTCCAGCAGCGTCCTCGCCATCGGCGTCTGCAGGTTTGCGCGGATGTCGGCGGCAAGACGCGGAATCGCACGCGCATAGCCGATATAGCCTTGCATGCGCTTGGCCAGCGGGGCGTAGTCCCGGCTGAGATACACCTCCGGGTCCAGCCGATCGATGTACCAGGCGGGATTGGAAAATGGGAACTTCGCGTGATCGAGCCAGAAGAGCTGACGGGTGGTCTCGCTGATCAGGTACTGGCGCTCGAAGCGCTGGCTTGGAGTCAGCGGCTTGGGGTTGATGGCCTGAGCCTGCATGCGGGCGGACTCGAGGCGCGCGACCTCCCGGGCGATGCCCGCAGCGCTCCAGTCGGGCATCTGGCCGTCGAATTCATGCCGCCCCGACTGCACCGCAAAGAACGGCTCCGCCTTGAAGCTATCCTCGATGAACTGAGCGGCGAACGCCTTCCACTCAGCCTGTGCCTGATCCTCCAGACGGGCTGCTGGTGCGGGCACCGTGGCCGGCGCCGGACGCTGGCGGCTGCAGGCTGAGACGGCCACCATGACAATCACCAGCAGCGCGGCCACTTTTCCTGGAATCATCGAGAAGAGCTCCCTGCGGGTGTTGCGCGTCCGCTTATATCAACACAGAGGCAGAGTCGGGATACAGGCGAGCAAGCACCGACCGCGCGGCGGCCGAGACGATCGGGAGCAGCGCGGCTGCCGTCGCTTCCACTGCTTGAGTGCGCGACTGTGTCCACAGCGCCTCCATCTGCTTGCTCTGCTCGCTCAAAGCGCTTTCCACGGCCTCCAGCCAGTGTGCCGGCGCGGTGCCAGCGACGAAGTCGCCGCGGCCGCGACCGAAGTGCGCGACCGCCAGATATCTCATCAGGGCGGCGACCAGACGACCGGATAGAAACTCGGACGACCAGCGAACGGTTCCCGCTTCAGAGCCGCGCGCGAGGTTGTAGGCTTTTGCGAGCCCGCGTGCGCCGAACGCTCCCAGCACTCCGCCGATCACGGCTCCCGCGCCGAAAGTGAGACCTCCCGCGCCGAGGTCGGCCGCCAGTCCACCGAGCGCGCCCGACACCAGGCCACCGAGGACACTGGCCGTGTCGGCGTCGGCAGGCTGCCGCACGAGGAACTCACGGCCCATCCGCTGCAGCACTTCTTCGGTCGCCTTGCCCGAGAGTCCGTGCAGGCGCACGAGCTCTTCAGTGGCCTGGCGGACCTGACGGTCCAGACGCGTAGCGAGGGCGGTTTCTGCGCGATCGACCTCGGGGCTGCTTGCCTTGACCGCGCCGCTGAGCGCCTGGGCGGCGGCTCCCAGCCAGGCTCGCGCCCTCCCTTGGCCCTCGGCGATGCGCTCGACGTCGGCCGCGAGAGCGGCGACCTGGCGCGCAAGGACCTGCATCGACAACTCGAACACGGCTAGGTTGCGCTGCTTCCAGGCAGCGCGCAGCCGTTCGAAAGCTGCGATCTTGGGTGCCGGCAGCACCGTCTGCACGTTGCTGAGCAAGGTCCCCTCCTGCACCCAACAGCGAGCGAACGCGTCGAACGGCAGGACCACCTTGACGCACGAGTGCTTCGCTACGTGGCCCTCCCATTCCTGCACTTCAGCGCGCGTGTGCGCGGCGTCGCGCGGTGCACCAAGCTGATTGAGCAGCAGGATCACCGGCTTTTCGAGCCAACCGAGTATCTGCATCTCGAGGTCAACGTAGGCGGCCTCGGTCGGGTGCTCACTTGCGTTGGCTATGTACAGGACCACGTCGGTCGCATCGCGCACGGTGCGCATCGCCTGCTGCGAGCACCAGAACGGCCTGTCCGCGAATCGATCCCACATCTGGCCGAGAAACCAACCCAGGGGCCGGTCAGCCTGCCGCAAGCGCTTCAGCAGACGGCCGCTGTCCCCGAACCCAGGCGTGTCCCATAGCACCAGGGAATCGCCTGAGGCGGTTTCGATGAGCACGTCGCTGTCGGCAACATCCGTGACGTGAGGACGGTCGCTCACTTCGCCGATGTCACGCCGCAGAAGTGTTCGCGCCAACGTTGTTTTCCCCACGTTGGTGTGGGAGATGAGGCTCAGGTCGACGCGCGAGGTCGCCGGTGAGGCCGCGGCATGCGACGAGGCCTGGCCCCCGGCCGAAATGGCGGACAACGTGTTCTCGGGCGCCGTCACGAAGCGTCCTCGGTATGCGGGGTCGCTCCCATATTTACGCTGGCCATAGCGCCGCGCGGGCCTGGTCGCGCGCCTCGGCTTCCGAGGGCGCGCCCGCCACGATCCGCGCCAGATCGACGATGCAGGCGCGCAGACCGTAGCTGGCGATGAACTGTGCCCACAGGCGACGCCGCTCATTGAGACGCCGCTCGAGGTCTCCGCCGCCTTGCATCCGCGAGGCATACGGCCCTGTGTCGACAACCAGCAGCAGTGGAGGAGCGCCCGGCCGGCTTGCGCACATA